>CALJQI010000394.1 GCA_937980285.1 uncultured Gammaproteobacteria bacterium
TCGAGCGCTAGCCTGGGGCTTGCCGGTCTGCTGCTGGCGGCAAGCGTCGCGGCGGCGAACACGACCCGTATGTTTACCCTCAGTGCGGATGAGTGGGCGCGCCCGCGCAGCGGCGAGGTAATCCCCGAACTCGCGCCGGTACGTGCCGCGGTGAATTACTGGGGCAGGGGCGCCGATGCCGTCATGGTTATCCGTTATCCCGGTGAGGATAGTGGCGAGCTGTGGGCGGCGGAACTGCGTGACTGGTTGATTTCCCTGGGCGTACCCTCAGATTACATCCGGCTGGTGCCCGGCGCCCAGGAAGCCGATCAGATTACGCTCGTGGTGGGCAATCGTGACGAACTGGAGCAATAAATAATGGCATCGACGCTAGAAACGGTCAGCAAAACCATTCTTGAACCGAGCGAACTTGAACTGCAGCAGCTGGGTGGGTTTCTCGACGGGCTACAGTGCAAATATATCGATGCCGGAGACCTCTATTTCCAGACCAGCCAGCAGGAATCCTGGGTTATGGACGATGGCATTCTTCGCGAAGGCAGTTTCAGTATCGAGAAAGGCGTCGGTATCCGCGCCATGTCGGAGGAAAAGACCGGCTTCGCCTATTGCGACGACCTGCGCGGCAACGCGATAACGCAGGCGGTTAACAATGCGCGCGCGATCGTCAAGCAGGGGCAGTCGGGTAGCCGAAAAATCGCGCTCGCCAACCGGCCGGCGAAAGCGCTCTATACCTCCGCTAATCCCGTCGATAGCCGTAGCGCCGAAGAAAAAGTCGAACTGCTAAAGAAACTCGACCAGTTCACCCGCTCGCTGGATGAGCGTATCGAGCAGGTGATCATTTCACTTTCCGGCGGTATCGATCATATTCTGGTGGCCGCTACCGATAACACGCTGGCTGCCGATATACGACCGCTGGTGCGACTCAACGTCACCGTGTTGATGCACCAGGGCGAGCGCCGGGAACAGGGTAGCGCGGGTGCCGGCGGCAGGCATGCCTACGACGTATTCTTCGAAACCGATCGCGCCTATGAGCTGGCGCGCGAGGCCGTCAGGCAGGCGGCTACCAATCTCGAATCGGTGGCCACCCCTGCCGGCAGCATGCCGGTGGTGCTGGGTCCGGGCTGGCCGGGTGTGCTGCTGCACGAGGCGGTGGGTCACGGTCTGGAGGGCGATTTCAATCGCAAGGGCACTTCGGCCTTCAGTAATCGCATGGGTGAACTGGTGGCCTCGCCACTGTGTACCGTGGTTGACGACGGCACCCTCGAAGATCGGCGCGGTTCGCTCAGCATCGACGACGAGGGCGTGCCCGCGCAAAATACCGTGCTGATCGAAAACGGGGTGCTCAAGGGCTATATGCAGGACAAGTTGAACGCACGTTTGATGGGCACGCAGTCAACCTCCAACGGCCGTCGCGAATCCTTTGCGCACATGCCGATGCCGCGCATGACCAATACCTATATGCTGCCGGGCGAAAGCGAACCCGAAGAGATTATCGGCAGCGTGGAAAAGGGGCTGTACGCGGTCAATTTCGGCGGCGGCCAGGTCGACATCACCTCGGGCCGGTTCGTGTTTTCCCTGTCGGAAGCCTATCTGATCGAAAAAGGCAAGATTACTGCGCCGGTCAAGGGCGCGACCCTGATCGGCTCAGGGCCCGAGGTGATGGGGAAAATCTCCATGGTGGGTAATGACCTGCAACTCGACCAGGGCATCGGCGTTTGCGGCAAGGAAGGCCAGGGGGTACCGGTCGGGGTCGGGCAACCCAGTCTCAAGATCGACGAAATTACCGTCGGCGGCACCGACTAGCATCTAGGCTGGCGGCCTGTCGATTTGAGGGCGCAGCCGCGACGGCTTGACTAGTTAACGGAAACCGCCGTGATTTCCATGCCTGTATCGCCGCTTTGCAAGGTCAGCAGGCCGAGAAACTCGCCTTCGTAAGCCGAACTGGTCAGGCGCCACAAAATGGTGATCGAGGTTTCCCGGTGTATCGTATCGATGAATTCGAAGTCGGTATCGATGGTGGTCAGTAGAGGAAAATCCTCGCAGCTCTGGCGGAAATGCTCTTCCGAGAGCTTGGCCAGCAATTCAGTCGCAAAGCCCCTCGAAAAGCGAGCGTAATCGCGTTCGCGAGCGGCTTCGATAATATTCTTCCAGATCGGTTCGGCGACCGAACGTATCTGCTCTTTCTGTAATCTTGAAAACTGCGTCATGTCACTCTTTCGCCGGTTTCGGGTTCGCCCTGTAGCGCAATTCGGACATCTTCGTATATGGAGAGCATTGCCGGTATCACCAGCAGGATCAACAGGGTCGCGAAGGCCAGCCCGAAGGCGATCGATACCGCCATCGGAATCAAAAACTGTGCCTGGCGCGAGGTTTCGAACAACAGCGGCGTCAAGCCGGCTATCGTCGTCAGTGAAGTTAACAGTACAGCGCGCAGGCGCTGGCAGGCAGCCTCTTCGAGCGCGGCGTAAACCGACATTCCCTGCTCCCTGATATGACGGTAAAACATGACCAGGATAATCGAATCGTTTACCACGATGCCCGATAGTCCGAAAAAGCCGAACATCGACAGGATGGTCAGGTTCATGCCCATGATCCAGTGGCCGAGGATGGCGCCGGTTAATCCCAGCGGGATTGTCAGCATCACCAGCAACGGCCAGCCGTAGGATGAAAACACCCAGGCCAGCACCAGGTACATCAGGCTCAGCGCTATGGCGGCGCCGATTTTCATGTCGTCGAAGGTCTCTCGTTGACTGGCTTCGCGCCCCTCGATGCTATAGCGAATGCCGTACTTGCTGGCCAGTGCCGGCAAGGTGAATTGCTGCAGGTCGGCGACCACCTCGGCGGTGTTGTTTAGCGAGGGATCGACGTCGGCGGAAACATCGACCGAAAGACTGCCGTTAAAGTGCCTCAGGGTTTCGAAGCCTTGCGCCGAACGCCAGTTGGCGACCGTCTCCAGCGCGACGAATTCACCGTTTGGCAGCTTGATCGGCAGGTGTAGCAGGCTTTCCAGGCGGCGTTGCTCGGAGTCGGGCAGTTGCAGTCTTACCTCGACTTCGTCCGCGCCCTGCTGAAAACGCTGCAGAACGATGCCGTCGTAGGCGGCGCGCAGCTGGCGACCGATGTCGGTTATCGACAGCCCCATCGCCTCGCCTGCGGGGCTGAGTTCGTAAATCAACTGTTCGCGGCCGTAGGGCAAATCGTCGTCGATGGCGCTGACCCCGGGAATGGTTTCCAGGGTCTGGGCCAGGTCGAGGGCCGCCGCCTTGAGACGATGCGCCGCCGCTCCGGTCAACCTCAGGCTCAGGTCGCGGCGTGAAGGCCCGACCCGGCGCGAGGTTATCTGAAAGCTTTCTATGCCGGGTGGAATGTCTATGCGGGAACGCCAGTTGCGAATAAAGCTGGCGTTATCGGTGGCGCGTTGATCGGAACCGAGCAGTTCGACATAAATGCCGCCGATGCGCTCGCCCTGAACCTGACGACCGCGGCCGACGCTCGAGGCATGTACCCGGTAGTAGGTCGAAACCACTGTTTCGTCGATATCGTCGATGGTATTACGCAGCTCCGTCTCGACCTGGTCGACAAAGCGATTGACGATTTCGCGCGAAGTGCCCGAGACAAAGCGTACATTCGCGTATACGGTGGTCGATTCGGGCGACGGGAAAAACTGCCAACCGGTTTTACCGCTAAAAAACAAACCGGCGGCGAACATTAAAAAGCCGATGGCGCAGGCAATCGTGGTCCAGCGAAACTCGATGGCGTTGCGTACCAGGCGGCGGAACCAGCGCTCACGAAGATTTTCGAAAGCGCGATTAAGCTTTTGTTTCAGGGGAGACTGTTTTATTCCGCGGCCGTGCACGAAGGCGTGGCGTAAATGGCCCGGCAAGATGAGAAAGCTTTCGATCAACGAGGCGATAATCACGCATACGATGACAACCGGGATAGCCATCATTATGGCGCCCATGCGTCCACCGATCATCATCAGCGGCAAAAACGCCGCAATGGTAGTCAACGAGGAGGCCAGCACCGGGGCCAGCATGCGCCGGGCGCCGCCTTCGGATGCCATCAGCGGATCTTCGCCCATATCGGAATGCGCCTGCGCGTCCTCTCCGACCACGATGGCGTCGTCGACGATAATCCCGAGCGCCATGATCAGCGCGAACAGGCTGATCATATTGATCGAACCGCCTACCAGGTAAAGCACCGCCAGGGTAGCCATGAAAGACACGGGTATGCCGACAGCTACCCAGAAGGCGACCCGCGTCGATAGAAACAGGTAAAGGATAAACAGTACCAGCACCAGCCCGCCGGCGCCGTTTTTCAGCAACAGCATGATGCGTTCCTTGATCAGCTGCCAGCGCTCGTTAAACACCTGAATCTTTATATTGGGCGGCATTTGCAATCGCGTTTTCTGCAGCCAGTTGTCCAGTATTTCGGCTGCTTCCAGCGAGTCCCCGGTTTCGTTGCGGCTCAACACCAGGACCACCGCCTTGTCGCCGTCCAGGCTGATGGTGGGGGATTCCGGTAAATGCCGCTGTCTCACGATCGCGATATCGCCGAGATGAATGCGTTTATCCGCCTCGCTGACAATAGCCAGGCTGGCGAAATCCTGCGGATTTCTGCGCTGGTTGTTACTGCGAATTTCACGCGCGCCGTCTTCCTCGCCGATCAGCCCGGCCGGCAAGTCGCGGCTTTCCTGGGCGATACGCCGCGCCAGTTCGTCGAGGCCGATGCCCAGTCGCTGCATTTGTTCGGCGCCGATTTCGATTTGCAATTGCTGTTTGGGTAATCCGAAAATATCGACCTTGTCGATACCGGCTTCGATCAGCTCACGCTCGAACTGCCTCGCCAGCATGCGCAGCTCTTCGATCTGATCGGGGCCACTAACCAGTATTCGCGCCACCGATTCGTAATGCACCAGCTGTGCCACCTGCGGGTTCTCCGCATCCTCCGGCAGGTTGGTGAAGTTATCCACCTGCTTTTTGACTTCGTCGAGGGCGAAACTGATATCGGCGTCTTCCTCGAGTTCCAGCGAAATCCCGGAGGTGCCGGTTGCCGAGGTCGAAGTCATCTGCTTCAAGCGGTCTATACTGCGCAGGCGCTGTTCGAGCGGATTGGTCAGGCCCGATTCGACATCTTCGGAATTAGCGCCGCTCCAGAGCGTGCTCACGGTTATCTGGTCGAGTTCGAAATTGGGAAAAAATTGCACGTTGAGTTTCGTCAGTGCGAGCGCGCCGGACAGCAGCATGATGATCATCAGTAGATTGGCGGCAACCCGATGCCGCGCGAAGATACCGAGAAAGCTAGTCGTCACCGGTTTTGACCTTGAGTCCCGAGACCGCGTTGGGCAGGTGGGTAACCGAAATCTGGTCGCCCGGGCTGATGGCGTCGCTGCGGATCAGCACCAGCACCTGGCCGTCGTCGCCGCGCGCCTGACCGACCGTGATGACCTCGATCGCCTTCAGCCTTTGCTCGGCAACCAGGTAAATCCTGGAGTTGCCGTAAATCGCCTGGTAGGGAACGGCGTAAACGTTGCTTTCGGCCGGAAGCCTGAGGCTCAAGGGTAACAGTTCGCCGGGCCTCAACTGGTCTTCGGCCGCATCGATGTCGAAGTACACGTCGATCCCGGTAGCTTCGGCTTCACCCGCCAGGCGCAGCACCGGCAAGCTGCCGAGGTCGTCGCGCCCGGCTACGCGGGCTTCGAGTTGCGCGCCTCGCGCGATGGCCTGCTGTACCGATTCGATGTAATTGATCGGAAGATGAGCGCGGATTTCGAGCGCCTGCACCGGGAACAGCGAAATCAGTAATTGTCCCAGCGAAACGCGGTCTCCCGCGGCTACCGCGACTTCGCTGACGATCGCATCGAAGGGGGCGCGCAGATCGGAGCGGTTCATCGCCAGTCTCGCCTGCGCCAGCTGTGCCTTGGCTCGATCCTGGCGCGCTATCAGGATCTGCTGCCGCGCCGGGTAACTGTCGACGTCGAGCTCGCGCGAGGTAACCGCCAGTTGCTGTCGCCCAAGTTCGCTGCGGGCGCTGTTGAGGGCGGTATCGGCGCTTAGATTCTGTTGCTGCAGCTTGACCAGCCGCTCGACCTCGGTCTCGGCCAGCGCCAGCAGGTTGCGTTCGGTCTTCAGCGACGACTTGTTGGACTCGTGCCGGATTCCGAGTTCGGCGATCTGGTTTTCGATATCGCGCAGGTCCGCCTCGGCCTGCAGCAGGGCGGCGTCGAAATCGCGGCGATCCAGGGTGACCAGGCGCTGGCCCTCGCTTACCCTGGCGCCATTACGCACGAAGACATTCTTGACGATGCCGCCGCCGGGAGCCGCCGCCTTCAGCTGTTCGGGGGATTCGATCCGGCCGTAGAGCGTCAGCGCCGGTGACAGTTCCTGCAGTTTCGCCGTAACCACGTCGATCTGCCAGATCTTCTCGCTAAGTACCGGCTTCTGTCGCTCGGTTTTACTGTTTACCAGGGAAAAAAAGATCACCGCTGACAGCAGCAGCACCAGGAAAGGCAGTATCAATCTGGCCTGGGCTCTGCTCGTCATGGGTTGATCCGGTTGCTGCGGAGATAATGCATGTCTTGTATATTCTTACTGTCTCGAGGTCAAGCTAAGTGCTGGATTCAAACCGGCTCCGGGCCCTGTTTTTGGCGACTTGCCGTGGATCGAATATTTGCCCGTTCATCGCCAGGTGTACCCCAGGCGGCAATAGCTGTACCGCCGCGCAGGCGAATCCGAGGTTGTACATCGCGTCGCTGTAACGCATGCGCGCCGGCTGCATCGCGCCGAACAGCACGATGGTTTTGGCGGGTATGTCGAGCAACGACTGCGCGGTTTCCACCATACTGTCGGTACCGTGAGTGATCAGTATCCTGTCACGGTCAGTAGCGGCAACCGCGTTGCGGATTAGCGCCCGATCCGCGGCATCCATATCCAGGCTGTCCTTCTTCAACAGCGATTCGATGTCGTAGTCGAAATTAACGTTGGCCTCTTCGAGTAGCGCCGAGGCCATCGGATCACCGATGTGGAACTCGCTTTTGGCATCGAAGTAAATCTTGTCGAAGGTGCCGCCGGTGGTGAAAATCCTGATGCTCATTCTGTTCCCGTTGCTGCCTATAAAAGGAGGCGATTATCAGTCCGGTATTGTAAACTGCCCGGGCTCGCTTCCCTAATCCGATTATGATCCATGACTACAGAACCGCTGGTCCGGCATAAAGTTCCGATTATCGCTATTGCCTGCGCCTGCGTTATTGCCTTGCTGGCATTCGGGCCGCGCTCGGCGATGGGATTCTTCCAGCTGCCGATACTGCAGGATAACGCTTGGGACCGTGCGACCTTTGGCATGGCGATGGCCCTGCAGAACCTTTTCTGGGGTATTGGCCAGCCCCTGTTCGGTGTCGTCGCCGACAAGTTTGGTACCTGGCGGGTGCTCGCGGTCGGCGCCGTGCTTTACGCGCTGGGACTGGTTTTGATGGCGATTGCGCCGAGCCCTGTATGGTTGCATATCGGTGGCGGCATCCTCATCGGTCTCGGCGTTGCGGCCTGTTCCTTCGGCGTCGTGCTGGCTTCGATCGCACGCCTGGTCAGCCCGGAAAAACGTTCCTTTGCCTTCGGGCTGGGCACCGCTGCCGGATCCGCGGGCATGTTCGTGTTTGCGCCGATTTCGCAGGGATTGATCGATAACCTGGGCTGGTCGGACAGCTTGATCGCGATTGGCATCTTCATGCTGATCATTCCGCTGCTCGCCATTCCGTTACGAGGTAATTCGTCGACTTCGAAAATCGCCGCCGCGGAGTTCGAGCAAACCGTCAGGCAGTCCCTGCAGGAGGCCTTTGCCAGCCGGGGATACCTGTTGCTGACCGCGGGCTTTTTCGTCTGCGGGTTCCAGGTCGCCTTCATTACCGCCCATTTCCCGGCTTACATCAGTGACCTCGGTATTGCCGCCAAATGGGCGGTAGTCGCCATCAGCCTGATCGGCTTTTTCAACATTATCGGCTCGCTGGCCTCGGGTGTTATCGGCCAGCGCTATTCCAAGCCGATATTCCTGTCGCTGATTTACATCGCTCGCTCGATCGCTTTCACCTCGTTTCTGCTGATCCCGCAAACGCCGACCACGGTGGTCGTTTTTTCCATCGTCATCGGTATCCTGTGGTTGTCGACGGTGGCGCCGACCAACGCGCTGGTGGCGGTCATGTTCGGCACTCGCTATCTCGGCATGCTCGGCGGCATCGTGTTCTTTTCACACCAGCTGGGTTCGTTCCTCGGCGTCTGGATGGGCGGGGTACTCTACGAATCTACCGGCAGCTACGACATCGTCTGGTGGCTCGGAGTAGCGTTAGGCATCTTCGCCGCCGTGGTCCACTGGCCCATCCG
>CALJQI010000395.1 GCA_937980285.1 uncultured Gammaproteobacteria bacterium
TTTCACCTCATATCGACCCTGACCATCATCGATAATATTCGCTTTCAGGCAGCCCTGTGCCAGCGTTTCGATCAGCACTATGAGGCCCGTCTGATCGAGCGCCTGGGATTGAGCGAGCAGCTCGACAAGTATCCCTACCAGCTGTCGCGCGGGCAGCAGCAGCGGGTCGCGATCGCGCGCGCGCTGCTGCACAAGCCGCAGCTGGTGCTCGCCGATGAGCCCACCGGCAACCTCGACGAAGCCTCCAGTCTCGAAGTCATGGGCCTGTTCAGCGACCTGGTCAAGCTCGCCGGCAGCAGTCTGTTAATGGTGACCCACAGCCAGGCGATGGCCGCGTTCATGGACCGGCGCGTCAACCTGCATAACGGCAAACTTGTCGAAGTCGAATGAAACCCCGGTTCTACTGGATTCTGAAGGCGATACTGAGCCACTACTGGCGGCATCCCTGGCAAACCCTGTTTCTGTGCACCGGGCTGGTTGCCGGGGTCGGCCTGTGGTCGGCGGTGCAGATCATAAACCAGCACGCCGAGAGCAGTTACCGCCAGGCGCAAAGCCTGCTCGGCGCGCAGGCCAGCCACTGGATTCGCAGTCGCCGCGGCGACGGCGTCGAACAGGCGGTTTATATCGATCTGCGGCGAGCCGGCTTTCGACAGGTATTCCCGCTGATCGAGCTCGAGGTCGGCGTTTCGTCCGGCGTTTCCGTCAGCATCATCGCGACCGATTTGCTGACGCTGCCGAACGACGTTTACAGCGACAGTGAAAACAGCCAGGAATTTGCCGACAGCTGGTTGCGTTTCGTGCAGCCCCCCTACCGCGCCTGGGTGCCGTCGGCGCTTGCCGACGAGCTCGGCCTCGAACAGGGCGAGCAGTTGCAGCTGCGCGACGGCAGGCTATTGCCGCCGGCCCTGATCCAGTCGCGGCAGCAACAGGGCAGACGCGTGTTGCTCGACATTGGCGCCGCGCTGGCGTTATCGCAGGGCGAGCGATTCAGTTACCTGGCGGTGGGGGCGATCGATGCGGACGAGTACCGGCGGCTGGCTGCCAGCTTGCCCGATCATCTCGAGCTGACGGAAAACCAGCAACATATCGATCTGCAGGAGCTTACAGAGTCGCTGCATAGTCATCTCAGCGCGATGAGCCTGTTGTCGTTCGCGGTCGGGCTGTTCATCGTCTTCAACGCGGTCAGGTTTTCGCTTTGGTATCGGCGCGCGACCCTGCTCGACCTGCGCCTGATGGGCTGCGCCACGCAGCAGCTGTTCACGGCGATACTGATCGAAACCCTGCTTTGGAGCCTGATCGGTACCGCGCTTGGATTCGTGCTCGGCATTTTGCTGGCGCAGGCCTTGCTGCCGGGGCTTGGCGCCAGCCTGCAGAGTCTTTACGACGCTACCATTGAGGCCGAGCCGGTTTTGAGTCTGAAAACCTTGCTGCAGGCCTGGTGCATCTCGCTGGCCGGGCTGGCGTGGGCGCTGGGCTGGCCGCTTTATCGCCAGTTGCGCCAATCCAGTTTTGCCGCCGCCGCCAGCGAGGGCTTGCTGCGGGACGAATCGCAAACGCGGCGCCGGCTGGCGCTAGCCGCGCTGCTGCTGGCCTTGCTCGCCGGTTTTGCCTATGCGCAGATCGAAACCGTCCGCGGCGGCTTCGTCGTGCTCGGCATGACGCTGTTCGCCGCGGCCTGGCTGCTGCCTTCGCTGCTCGCCGGCGGATTGCGCCTGGCCGCCTGGCTGCTGCCGCGCGAATCGCTGATGCTGCGCTGGCTGGTCAGCGATGGCTGGTCGCAACTACCCGCGTTTCGCAGCGCGATGATGGCGCTACTGCTGGCGTTGACCGCGAATCTCGGCGTCGGCACCCTGGTCGACAGTTTCCGCGAAGCCTTTGTCGGCTGGCTCGAGCTGCGCCAGAGCGCTGATATATATGTGCGCGCCCCGCAGCTCGATTACCGGCAATTGAAGGCCTCGGCGGAGAACTCGGACTGGCTCGACGACAGTCATCATCGTATCGGTGTCAGCACCCGCTGGCGCGGTCGCCCTAGCCTGGTTCGCGGCGCCGATACCCGGGCTCCCGACAGCCTTTCGTTCCCATTGTCGAAGTGGCAGGGCGAATCGGCCGCCTCGGCGCTGCGGGCCTGGCGCGAACAGCCGGGCAAGGTGCTGATCAACGAGCAGGTCCATTTTCTCGCCGGCGTCGACCCGGGAGACAGGATTACCCTGGAATCCGACGGCGGGCCGCGAAGCTATCAAGTGGCGGGTGTTTTTTACGATTACGGAAATCCGTATTTCCAGTTTTATCTACCCTACCAGGAGGTGGCGAGTCACTGGCGACACTACTACTCGCGTGGCATCGCCCTGTGGCTGAACAGGGACAACGAACAGGCAGCGCAGCAGGCCGAGGCTAAGCTGAGAGCGATGGGTGCGCAAGCGGGAGACTGGATATCGCAGGCGCAGGTGCGCAAACTGTCGGTCGGGATTTTCGAGCGCACTTTCGCCATCACCGCGGCGATGAATGCGCTGACGATGATCGTCGCCGCGATCGCCCTGCTGGCCTCGCTGCTGGCGATTCTGCAGGAGCGTTTGCCGCAGTTTGCCCAGTGGCGCGCGCTTGGAGTACGCCAGGGCGAACAGTTGCTGCTGGTGGCGGTGCCGCTGCTGCTTTTCTGCGCCATCGCCTGGATACTGTCGATTCCGCTCGGCGCGCTTTTGAGCTGGATCCTGATTCACAAGCTCAACATCATCAGCTTTGGCTGGAGCATGCCGCTGCTGTGGGAGTTGGCTCCGGCCCTGCGACTCGCCGGCGTCGTCGTCGTCATCTGTTCCCTGACCCTGCTGCTGGTCTCGTTTCAGTGGCGTCGTAAAATGCCGCAGGCGCTGGCCCAGCTTGGGGAAACGATTTGAAACGGTGGCTGATTTTCGGGCTGGGCTGCCTGCTGCTGATTCCCGCGTCGTGGGCGCAGGACCTGGTCGGCGGCCTGCGCGACCAGGGACTGGGGTTTGCCCAGGTCGTCCCGGGCAGGGATCTGCGCTTTCCGCGCGATCACGGTGCGCATCCGGATTACCGCATCGAGTGGTGGTACCTTACCGCCAACCTGGCGGATGGCGAGGGTCGTCACTGGGGTTTGCAGTGGACCCTTTTCCGTCAGGCGCTGAGTCCGAAACCGGTAGAGGCGGGCTGGCACAGTAACCAGATGTGGATGGCGCACGCGGCGATTACCACGCCCGAAGGTCATTTTCACGAACAGCGGTTCGCGCGCGGCGGCATTGGCCAGGCCGGCGTCAACCGCATCGGCGAGGATGGCTTTTTCAACGCCTGGATGGACGACTGGGAATGGCGTTCTGTCGGTGCTTCGCTGTTTCCGGCGAAACTCAGGTTCAGCATCGAAGACCGTGAAATCAACCTGCAGCTGCAAGCGAGCGGCGAGCTGGTCGCCAACGGCGTCGACGGCTATAGCCAGAAGTCGGCGCAGGGGCAGGCCAGTTACTACTATAGCCAGCCGCATATCAGCGTGCGCGCTTCGGTTAGTCAGGGGCTGGAGAAAGTCGAACTGAGCGGAATGGGCTGGCTCGACCGGGAGTGGAGTTCGCAGGCGCTGGCCGACAACCAGCAGGGCTGGGACTGGTTTTCATTGCATTTGAACGACGGCCACAAGCTCATGGTTTACCAGTTGCGACACGACGACGGCGAGCACTGGCTCAGCGGCACCTGGATCAGCCCGGATGGCGACACTCGTAAACTGGACCGCGCGACGGTCGAATTGGAGTCGACCGACGTGCGAGAAGTTGCCGTAGGCGACAACCGAGTGCGCGCCTTGCCGATGGAATGGCGACTGGCGCTGGCCGAATCGCGGCGGCGCTGGCGCATCAGGCCATTGTATGACCAGCAATGGATGGATACGCGTTTCCCCTACTGGGAGGGCGTGGTGCTGGTCGAGGACGAGCAGGGTGTCGCCGCGGGAATCGGTTACATGGAATTGACCGGCTACGACTAGCGATTCAAGGGTAGACCAGGTGTATTGACCAGAACTCAATCTTCCAGTTTGAAA
>CALJQI010000396.1 GCA_937980285.1 uncultured Gammaproteobacteria bacterium
AGCGCCGTCGCGCTCAATGGCGACATCGCGCAGAAAAACCGCGAACGCATCATCGAACAGTTAAAAGCCGGCAAGCACGATATCCTGGTCGCCACCGACGTCGCCGCGCGCGGCCTCGATGTGGCCAGAGTCAGCCACGTCATCAATTACGATATTCCGCATGACACCGAGGCCTATGTGCATCGCATCGGCCGCACCGGGCGTGCCGGGCGCGAAGGCGACGCCATCCTGTTCGTCGCGCCGCGCGAAAGACGCATGCTGCAGGCGATCGAAAACGCGACGCGCAAGAAAATCGAGTTGATGGAATTGCCGTCGACCGACATGGTCAACAATCGCCGCATCGAGCTGTTCAAGCAGCGCATTAGCGATACGCTGGCCGAGGAGGACTTGAGCCTTTTCAGGGGATTGATCGAGCAGTACCAGCAGGAAAACCGGGTCGATGCGCTCGATATCGCCGCCGCGCTGGCCAAACAGGTGCAGGGCCGGGCGCCATTTCTATTATCCGGCAAGCCGGCGGCCATGCCGGCCCTCGAACTACAGCGGGAAGACTCCAGGGCGCAGGGAAAATCCCGTCGCGAGCGCCAGGCGGAGGACGACGGCGAGCGTAAAAAGTATCGCGATCGCCCCTCGTCCGGGAATCAGCCGCTGGAGGCGGGAATGGATCGCTTTCGCATCGAAGTCGGTCATCAGCACAAGGTCAAGCCGGGTAACATCGTCGGCGCGATCGCCAACGAAGCCGATATCGACAGCAAGTACATCGGGCGTATCAACATCTTCGACGATTACAGCCTGGTCGATCTGCCGGAAGACATGCCGAAGGAGTTGCTCAGCAAACTCAAGACTGTCCGGGTTGCCGGCCAGCGGCTGAACATGTCGCAGCTCGGCGGTAAGAAAAAAAGCGCAAAACGCAAGCCGGATGCGGGCAAACCGTCCGCGAGCAGGCCGAAAAACAGGGTCAGGGATCAAAAGAACAAGGGCAAGCCCAAACGCGCGCGCAAATAACACGAACCGGGAAAACCGGAATACCGGGGAGATTACGCGGATTTCGATCGACCGCGGTTGCTTTGGCTGCGATCTGGCCATGTGTAAATATGCAACGGGTAGGTGCAACTTTAGCGAATTGACCTGCGGCGGCTGCCGGACTAGTCTGAATCTCCGTCCGGCGATACGGGCAATGGCGCCGGACTGTCATAATTGTTAATAAAGGAGACGCATCATGGCAATGTCCAAACCAATTCGTTTTATCTTCACCGCGGGCCTGCTACTGGCGGTTTCGAACCTGCAGGCGGCGGGCGAACACCCGATGGGCTTTTTCGTGACCAGCAAGGGCATCGGCAACGGCGCCGATCTCGGCGGCCTCGAAGGCGGCGATGCGCACTGCCAGAAGCTGGCTGAGGCGGCCGGATCCAAGGGCCGCACCTGGCGCGCTTACCTCAGTACGCAGTCCACCGACGGCAAGACGCGCGGTAAGTCGGCGCGCGACCGCATCGGCCCGGGACCGTGGTATAACGCGCGCGGCGAGCTGATCGCGAGCGACCTCGATCAACTGCATATCAGCCCCAACCTGTTCAAGCGCACCGCCCTCGACGAGAACGGCAACCTGGTCAAGGGGCGCGGCGACAAGCCCAACGAGCACGATATCCTGACCGGCACCAAGAACGACGGCACGGCCTACTTCCCGTGGGAGGAAGGCGATCACACCTGCAGCAACTGGACCAGTTCCGCCGACGGCCAGGGCAGCGCCCAGGTCGGCCACCACGACCGCCATGGCGGCGGCAACCTGTCGTGGAACTCGGCCCACGGATCGCGCGGCTGTAGTCAGAAAAACCTGAACGGCACCGGCGGTGCGGGCTTTCTCTACTGCTTTGCTGCGGACTGAGCGATAAGCCCGGGCGGCGGCTGGCCTGTTTATCGATTAAGCCAGCTGCCGCCCGAATCGGCAGGAATTTAAATCGTCATCGAGAAGATTCGGGTGTCGGGCGCGCTGCGCCGCAGGCGCAGGTCGAATGCCATGCAGATGTTGCGCACGAATGGCCTCGAGCTTTCCGGTACCTTGAGGCCGTGTTGCCCGAGCTGCAGCAGGCCGTCGGTTTTCATTTCCTCGAGCATGTCGATACTGGCTTCGAGTTCGGGGAAGCGCAGTTCGCCGTCTTCCCAGCTGGTTTCGAAGTGACACATGATGTTGAGAATGTGCTGGCGGATGATGCGGTCCTCGTCGGTTAGCATATGACCGCGGAACACGGGTAGTTCGCCGCGGTTGGCGCGGGCTTCGTACTCCGGCACGGTTTTTTCGTTTTGCGCGAAGGCATCCCAGGAGTCGCCGATGGCCGACATGCCGAGGCCGACCATCAGCCGGGTTTTGCTCGCCGTGTACCCCATGAAGTTGCGATGAAGGCTGCGGTTTTGCATCGACTGGTAGAGGCTGTCGGTTTCCAGCGCAAAGTGATCCATACCGATTTCCTCGTAACCCAGATCGGAAAATAACCGCTTGCCGGCCTCGTAAAGCGCCCGCTTGGCCTC
>CALJQI010000397.1 GCA_937980285.1 uncultured Gammaproteobacteria bacterium
CTTCAACAAGAAGGCCGCGGTGGCCGGTAGCCTGCTGGTCATCTCGGTGGTCGCGATGGTGGTGATGTTTGCGATTCAATCGGGGCAGGCGCGCAAGAACAAACTTTACGCAACCATCGCTTCGGAACAGCAGGTTATTTCTCAGCAAATTGCGGTCAACGCGCTGGAAGCCGCTGCTGGCCAGGACGGGGCATTCGAAGCCCTGGCAACTAACCAGAATCGTTTTCTCGCCAACCTGGACAAGTACAACAACGGCGACCCGTCGCAGGATTTGCCCGCGCTGCCGGTACAATTCACTGCCGAGTACTCGAATCTTAAAGCGGCCTGGAGCGAGTATGACAAGGACATCGCAACGGTTGTCGCGGCCAAGAATTCGATAGCCACGGTGAGTAATTTTGTCACCCAGATCAACGAGTCGCTGCCCGAGTTGGTGGAGCTCTCCGGGCGCCTGGTTGAGGAACTGGTCAGGGCAACCGCGCCTCGGCGGAATATTGCAGTGGCCGCGCGCCAGGAAATTCTGATTCGTGCAATCGAGCATAGCCTCAACCAGATTCTGACCGACGGAGAAGTGGTGATGGCGGCCGCCGACCGTTTCGCGGCTGACGCGGCCCAGGTCGAAACACAGTTGCTGGGCATGCTCGAAGGAAACGCCGATCTCGGCATTACAAAGTTCACCGGTACCGCGGTAATAGCTAACCTGGTGAAATTTGCCGACCTTTACTCGGTAGTTCGCCAGAACGTACGCGAAATACTCGATAACTCCGCGCAAATCTTCAAGGTGCACGAAGCGGCCCTGAGGATCGATGAGCTCAGCCCGGTGATGCTGGCGTCCTCGGGTGACCTGATTGCCGCCATCGAACGCAATGAATCCAAAGGTAATTTATTCAACCTGATCGGCTATTTACTGGGTGTTATTGCGCTCATGATGCTGCTGTGGCTAATTTTTATCATTTCCAGCGAATCGCAGAAGAGCCTGGCGGAATCCCAGGAACAGAATGAAAAAAACCAGCGGGCCATTTTGCGATTGCTCGACGAGATGACCAACCTGGCGGATGGCGACCTGTCGACCCATACCACCGTAACCGAGGATATAACCGGCGCTATCGCCGATTCGGTCAACTACTCGATCGACGCGCTGCGCGATCTCGTCGGCACCATTAACAATACCGCGAACCAGGTTCGCAGCGCGGTACGCAAAACCCAGAATATGACCGGCGAGCTGGCGGAAGCTTCCGACGCCCAGGCGCGCCAGATAACCGCGGCCAGTAGCGCGGTCACCGAGATATCCAGATCGATGTCGAATGTCTCCGAGCGCGCCGCCGATTCGGCCGAGGT
The DNA here is from genome assembly GCA_937980285.1 of uncultured Gammaproteobacteria bacterium. Lineage (GTDB taxonomy): Bacteria > Pseudomonadota > Gammaproteobacteria. The sequence continues at coordinate 1,336 of CALJQI010000397.1, forward strand.
CGCGCGCAAATCGGTCAGCATCGCGCACAAGGGAGGGGAAACGGTACGCCAGACCATCGAGGGCATGGAAACCATCCGCGAGCAAATCCAGGAAACCTCCAAGCGGATAAAGCGTCTGGGCGAGTCCTCGCAGGAAATCGGCGATATCGTAAACCTGATCACGGAGATATCCGATCAAACCAACATTCTTGCGCTTAACGCCGCCATTCAGGCGTCGATGGCGGGCGAGGCCGGCCGTGGATTCGCGGTCGTTGCCGACGAAGTACAGCGGCTCGCGGACCGAACAGGTGACGCTACCAAGCAGATCGAGGCTCTGGTGAAAACCATCCAGGCTGATACCAACGAAGCCACGGTTTCGATGGAGCAAAGTACCGCAAACGTGGTCAAGGGCGCCAAGCTCACCGAGAACGCGGGTAGCGCGCTCGACCGCATCGAGCAGGTTTCGATGAACCTGGCGCAGCGCATCCTGGAAATCTCGGATTCCACCCGCGACCAGGCCCAGGACAGCGTGAAAATTACCGAGACCATGGATGTGATTCAGGAAATTACGGCCAAGACTTCCGAGGGTTCCGAGCATGCATCGGCATCGATCGGTGAACTGTCCGACATGGTAAAGGAAATGCAGACCTCGGTGGCGGGCTTCAAGCTGCCGGGAATGGTATCGGCTGAAAACACCATGACGCAGGATCCCGAGGACCTGGCCGCGCTGGGTCTGGACACCGAGGCGGCGGAATAGCTCGTTCGATGAATCCTCAGGAAACCTCAATCAAACACAGTGCGCTTGGGTGGGTCAAGAAGTCCATCGATGACAACCTGTCCGAGATCAGGACCGATCTCAAGCTCTATATCGAGGAGGAAGACGAGGCCTTACTGGGGCGGGTGAAGGAACGTCTCGGCGTCATCCAGGGCGTGCTGGTTATGATCGAGCAGTATGGCGCCGCGATGCTGACCGAAGAAATGGTCGCACTGGTCGATTTCATCACCGAGAACAAGCAGGAACAGCGCGAGCAGGGGCTGGAAGTCATGCTGCGCGCGGTACTGCAATTGCCGGATTATCTAGAGCACATACAGTCGGGGCATCGCGACATACCAATCGCCATCCTGCCGTTGTTGAACGATATCCGCGCCGTCAGAAACCAGGATCTTTTTTCCGAGAAGTTGCTGTTCCTGCCCGATCTGTCGATGCACGAGGAGGGCGCCGAAATCCAGGCTATCGATAACGACAGCAACCAGGGGTCGAAGTTGCTGGCGAAAAAACTGCGCCCGGTTTACCA
>CALJQI010000398.1 GCA_937980285.1 uncultured Gammaproteobacteria bacterium
CGATCGAATTTGTCAGCAATGCGGGTTTTGTCCATTTTCAGCGCCAGGCTGTCGTGATGGGCGTTGGTCACCATGACGACATCCTTGCGCGCGGCGCGCAAGGCGTCAAGAAAATCGATGCAATACGGACGTATCGCGACCTTGTGACTGACTTCGTGCTTGAGTTCGACGACATCGATTTCGAGCATTTCGCTCCAGTAATCGGTCGAGTACCAGTTAAGGCTGCCTTCTATCTTCCGGGTCTGGGTAACGATATGCTGCTTCGCGGCCTGCGCCTCCATGCCCTTGATCTCGGCATAACGCAGCGGCAGGTATTCCTGCCAGAAATAATTATCGAAATGCAGGTCGAGTAGCGTGCCGTCCATATCGAGCAGCACCGTTTCGATGCCTTGCCAGTCGATCACGCCTCAGGTCCTCGCTCGCAATCCCCGCCAGCTCGGCCGAAATCTAAAGATCGCGAGCGACCCGAATACCGACATTGTACTGGCCTTTTCCGCTCTTGAACTTCTCCCGGTTTTCGACACGCATAGAATTGGCCGGGCTGCGATAAGCGCCGCCACGCACGACACGGACATCACAGTCGCCGCCTTCCCAGACGGAGCCGTCGTTGGGCGCATCGTTGTAATTTCGATGATAGCAATCATGCACCCACTCGTAGACATTGCCGGCGGTATCGTAAATGCCAAACGCATTCGGCTTGTAGGTGCCGATCTTGGCGGGCTTACTGGTGCTGTAGTCGCTCTTGCAATCGAAGCAGTGCGCGTTACCGACGCCGGGCTTGGTACCCCACCAGAAAGACGAAGTCGTGCCAGCGCGGGCAACGTACTCCCATTCCGATTCGGAGAGTAACCGATAGCGCATTCCGGTCTCTTTGCTCAGCCATTTGGTATAGGCCAGCGCATCATCCCAGGAAACATCGATCACGGGGTGTGTCTTGACATCCCAGCCGTTGCTCTTCGGTTGCCGGCGGCCGGTAGCCGCGGCAAAACGATTGTACTCGGCAAAGGTCACCTCATAAACGGAAACCATGAAGGAAGCCACGTTGACCTCGTGCCGGGGTACTTCGTCGGGGGCAACAATCGACGACGCACCGCCCATACGGAAGGCGCCTGCCGGCACCTTGATCATCATGGGGCCGCGGCCACCCGACTTGAGTCGATCCCTGAAGGCGTCGGCGCGATCTACATAAACGGGTTCCGGCTCGGGCTCGGGCTCGGGTTCCGGCTCGGGCTCGGCTACGAGCTCGGGTTCCGGCTCGGCTACCGGCTCCGGTTCGGCAACAGGTTCGGGTTCTGGTTCGGCTTCCAGCTCGGCTTCGATCGTCTGCGCGGTGGATTCAACCAGCTCGGTGCCTTTTTGCATGGCGTCATCAATGATGCCCTGCTGCCAGGCGAAAAATCCGCCGCCGCCAAGCAAGCCAAGTATCACCAGCCAGACCAGCCATTTATAAGAGCGCGGCTCAGGCGGTTCCTCGGGAATCTGCACGTCGGCGACGCGCGAAACCGGTTCCTCGGGCGGCGGGGTCACCTCCTGTGCTTGTTCGGGCTCGTGCCTGGATTCACGCTCCTTGACGTCGATAACGATTAACGTGGTGTTGTCCTGGTTGATCTTGTTGGCATCCTCGACCGCTTTCAGCAGGGCATAAACACATTCCTTTGCGGTCGCCGACCAGGACGAGTACTGGATTATCGCGCCGGCACCCAGGGTATCGAGGCCGTCGCTGGCGACGATAACGCGATCGCCCGGTCGCAGCTTGACCGGATTATCCGAGACATCGATGCTACTGATCTCTTCCCCGGTCATCGCGCTCATCAGCATGTTGCGCGACATGCCGGCCTGCTCGTCGATCTCCATGCCCTGCTCTTTCATCATATCGAGGTAGGCGCCGTAGCTGTGATCGGCGTTCTGCTTGATCAATTCACGATCGCGAATCAGATAGAGATGACTGTCGCCGACACTGACCCAATAAAGCTTGTTGTCCTGCAGGTAGGCGGTAACCATGGTGCAGCCCATGCCGCGCAGCGCCGGGGTTTCCTTGACCGAAGCCCTGATCTGATCGTTGGAGCGATTTAAAGCATCGGTGAGGGTTTCCGCGATTTCGGGAGTCGGGAATTTTGCCTGGAAAGTCTTGTTGAAAGTCGCGACCACCATATTACTGGCGACATTGCCCGCGGCATGGCCACCCATACCGTCGGCCATGATTATCAACGAGCTGACTTCACCATTATCGGCTTCGCCCAGCTGATTAACCATGTAAGCGTCTTCCTGATAGTCGCGTGCACCATCAATCTGATCGCTGGCAATATCAAATTCAACTTTCATGCAGTGATTTTATTTTTTTGTAGATCGCGCTTAAAGAACTATAGCAGTATAGTTAAATTTAATTCTAGTTTATCAATGATAAGCCCATAAAAACGCTGTAAAAAACTAAATTGAGACATAGGTCTGCCGCCTAGCCCCTAAAAACGGTTGATAATCCGTATTTTTTAACAATCGTAGCGGTAAATACAGGTCCCGGCTGACCTCCGGCCAGCGCTTCCACTCCCAGCTTGTGCATTTATCGCCTTCCCTGATTTGCAGGGATTCAGCGCGCAGGCATTGCGCTTCAAAATAGAGCGATATCGAGTGCTTGTGCTCGGAAAACACGTTACTGGTCACGCCGACGAATCCAAGCTCACCGAGGACCAGGCCGGTCTCCTCTAGCACTTCGCGCCGCGCGGCCTGCTGCGGCGGCTCGCCGACTTCGATCCAGCCTCCGGGCAGTTGCCACTCGAAGCCGTCCTCCGCGGAAACGCGTTTACCGAACAATACCCGCTGCCGATGGGTTACCACCACCGCTACAGCACAGCTCACGGCTTTGTCGAGTTCGTTAATAACCCTCTCCCGGACATGGCATCTGAAAAATGAACTCTATGTTATATTGCGGGTCTATCGAGGATCAATCTTCAAGCTATTTTCAATGCGCGACACCTGGCCCCTGCTAAAAACTACCGACTTCCCCAACGTATCCCGGGCTTCGCTGGAAATCCTGCAGGTTAACCTCGGCTACCTGTGCAACCAGTCATGCCTGCACTGTCACGTCGCCGCCGGACCAACGCGCAAGGAATTGATGCAGCAGGAAAACATCAATCATATTATCGAGGTTCTGAAAAAACCCGGTTTACATACGCTTGATCTGACCGGTGGCGCGCCCGAAATGAACCCGATGTTTCGCCGCCTCGTAAGCGCCGCCCGCGAACTCGATATCACGGTAATCGATCGCTGCAATCTGACCATCCTGCTGGAACCCGGCTTCGAGGATACCGCGGAGTTTCTCGCCGACAACCAGGTCCAGATCGTCGCCTCCCTGCCCTGCTACATCGAGGACAATGTCGACGGTCAGCGCGGCAAGGGCGTCTATCAGAAAAGCATGCAGTCGCTCAAACGCCTGAATCAGCTCGGCTACGGCAAGGAGGGCGGAAACCTTGGTCTAACCCTCGTATACAACCCGACCGGTCCCTATTTGCCGCCGCCGCAGGACAGGCTGGAACAGGATTACAAGCAGTTTCTCGCGCAGAAATTCGATATCGAGTTCAACCAGCTGTTTACCATCACCAACATGCCCATTGCACGCTTCGGCAGCACCCTGCTATCGAAGGGCGAATTCGAAAACTACATGAACCTGCTCAAGGATTCTTTCAGCACGGCAAACATGCAGGGGCTGATGTGCCTGAACCAGCTGAGTATCGACTGGGAGGGCTATGTCTATGATTGCGATTTCAACCAGATGCTGAACATGAATATTCGCCACCCCGTCAAACAGCACAAACTGCATATCAGCGAGGTTTTGAAGACCTGCCTGGAAAACATCCCGGTCAGTATCGCCGATCATTGTTATGGCTGTACCGCCGGCCAGGGCAGCAGCTGTGGCGGAGCCATTGCCTGACCGCCCCCTGGTCAGCATAATCATTCCGGTTCTGAACGAAGCGGATTGTCTCGAGCAAACCCTGTCCGGCCTGCTCGACCGGCAGTGGGTCATCGATCACTGCGAAGTCATCGTTAGCGACGGCGGCAGTCTCGACGGCAGCCTGGAAATCGCCGGGCGTCATCGCTGCAAACTTGTCCGCAGCAATCGCGGGCGCGCCAGGCAAATGAACCGAGGCAGCCTCGACGCCAGCGGCAGGGTACTGCTATTCCTGCATGCCGACAGCAAGCTGCCCGATGATTTCGGCGACGCGATCGCCGGCGCCGACGGCTGGGGATTTTTCCGTCTGCGGCTGAGCGCCGCAGCGGCAGCCTACCGGGTCATAGAATCCGCGATCAACCTTCGCACCAGTATCAGCAGGATTGCCGGCGGCGATCAGGCCCTGTTTTTCGAGCGGCGATTTTTCGAAGCCCTGGGGCGCTACCCCGAAATCCCGTTAATGGAAGATATCGCAATCAGCAAAAAGGCACGCGCGCAGGCGAGGCCGGCGATCGTCCGTTCCGCGATCATCAGTTCGAGTCGACGCTGGCAGGAGCGCGGAATCGTAAAAACCGTGTTGCTAATGTGGTCGCTGCGATTCGCCTTCTGGCTCGGCGTCGATCCGGCGCGGCTGCACCGCCTTTACTATCCGCAACAAGGTTAGCCTGCATGATCCCGGTAGCGCTATTCGCAAGGCCGCCTCAGCCGGGCCTGGTCAAAACCCGCCTGATACCTGATATCGGTGCTGCCGCCGCTACCCGGGTTTACCGTTTTTGTCTCGAACATTCGCTCGAACTGGTACAGGGTTGCGGGCTCGATTACCAGCTTTACCTGAGCCAGGACAGCGACGACGAACTATTCCAGGATGAACGCTACCTGCTGCAGAAAGGAGCAGATCTGGGCGCACGCATGCACAATGCGCTTGCCGAACTACTGGCGGCAAATAACGACGGCGCGATCGTAATAGGGTCTGACTGCCTCGACCTCGGGCCCTCGCAACTGCAGGCGGCGGCACAGGCGCTGGCGGACCACGAGCTGGTGTTAATCCCGGCACTCGACGGCGGTTTCGCACTGATCGGCTGCACCGAGGCCAACCCGAAACTGTTCGATTCTGTCAGCTGGGGTACAGACCAGGTGCTTGCGCAAACCATCGCCAACGCCGAAAGATTGCACTATCGCCTGTGTTTGCTTGAAACTGTGCGAGATATTGATACGCTGCAGGACCTGGAGCAATACCCTGAACTACTCAGCCTGATCACCTCGAGTTAATGTTATATACACTCGCAAAACCACTGCTATTCGCCGTCGATCCCGAACTGGCTCACGACATCAGCCTGGAAATGTTGCAGCAGTTCCATCGCATGATTCCGAATCGACGCGTTGACAAACCCACTAGCGTAATGGGACTCGAGTTTCCCAATCCAGTCGGCCTGGCCGCCGGCCTCGATAAAAACGCGGATTATCTCGATGGCCTGGCCCGACTGGGTTTCGGGTTTATCGAAGTAGGCAGCGTGACGCCGAAGCCACAACCGGGAAATCCGCAACCGCGCATATTTCGCCTGACCTCTGCTGACAGCCTGATCAATCGCATGGGCTTCAATAACAATGGCGTCGATTACCTGCTCGAGCGGGTGGTCGACAAAAAACGGGATTTTGTCCTCGGTATCAATATCGGTAAAAACCTGAGCACACCGCTAGACCAGGCGCTAGCCGATTATCAACTGGCATTGGAGAAGGTTTACCTGAGCGCCGATTACATCGCCATCAATATCTCTTCCCCCAACACACCCGGACTGCGCGACCTGCAGCGTGAAGACGCGCTGGAAGCATTGCTTTCGGGTATTGGCCAGTTGCGCCGCGGGCTCGAAGACCAGCACCAGCTACGGCGCCCTCTGGCGCTCAAGCTGTCTCCCGACCTCGATCCGCAGGCGGTACCGGTAATTGCCGACCTGTTGCGCAAGCACGAAGTAGACGGCCTGATCGCCACCAATACCACGATTTCGCGCGATGGCGTTAAAGATCACCGTCTTTCTGCCGAAACAGGAGGCCTAAGCGGTGCCGCCCTGCGTGACCGCTCAAGACAGGTCTTGAGCGACTTTTATCGCGAGCTGGGTGACGATATACCGATAATTTCAGTAGGCGGAATCGATTCCGCCGAGGAAGCCAGACTGCGGTTCGAACTTGGCGCCAAACTGGTCCAGTTATACACTGGTTTGATTTACCGCGGTCCCGGACTGGTCAACACGATAACCCGGTCGCTATAGCGGAGCCGCGAATACGGAGGCGACTACAATGGACTCGATGGTTTCGCTAAAGGATGCGCGCGATTACCTGCTGAATCTCCCGAAGCAGCTCGAAGACCACCTCGATGACGACTACCGGCGAGGCCTGGAAAACCTGCTCGCCAGGCTCGAGGAGTTTTTCAACATTGTCGCCAGCGTCAACCTGCGCGCCAATGAGGACAAGCTAATCGAGCCCGACGAGGCGACCGAGATCAGCGACTATGGATTCGTCTTGCTGCTAAAACTGGTGGACTTGATGGAGCGCCTCGATTTACCGCACAAGCGCAAGGAGATCGAACAGATTTCGCTGGTATTCGCGCGTTGGACGATAAGCTACAACGGCACTATCAACCATCTCGAACCGGTGGTTAACGCGATAGCCCAGATGGCCAACCTGATGCAGGAAAAAGAAGCGCTGCTGGCCCTGTCCGACCTGATTGCCGATGTCGTCGAACATTGCCCGCTGGCGCTTAA
>CALJQI010000399.1 GCA_937980285.1 uncultured Gammaproteobacteria bacterium
CTGAATTGCCGGGCTGATGATGCCGCCGCCGAGGCTTAGTGGATTGCGATCGGAGACCACGCCCTTGCCGGCGTTGGAGGCGATGACGCCGGCGTTGAGACGCTCGGCCAGCGCGCTGACGCCGGCGGAAGCCATCTGGGCTCCACCGCCGACGACCATGAGCGGCTTTTTTGCCTTGATCAACAGCTCGGCCGCGGCGTTGATTTCGAACAGCGCGGGCGTCGGTAATTTACCGCTCGCCCGGGCCTGCCAGTTATCGCTAACCGGCTTTTCCATGACGTCGAGCGGGATCGCGATATGCACCGGGCGCGGCCGTTGCGAACGAAACACCGCGAAGGCACGCGCCAGCAGGCCGGGGAGTTCGACCGGATCGAGCACCATCTCGCTGAAGGCGGTTATCGGCCGCGTAAGCGCGCACAGGTCGGTGGTTTCGTGCAGGCGCCCCCAGCCGCGTCCGAGCGACGGGCTGTCGTTAGCGCTGGAAATGACCAGCATCGGGATCGAGTCGGCATAGGCCTGGCCGATGCCGGTGGCGGCGTTGGTGACACCGGGGCCGGTAATCAGCGTGCACACGCCGGGCTCGCCGGTGACGCGGGCGTAACCGTCGGCCATGAAACTCGCGCCCTGCTCGTTGCGGGGCGTGACCGCGCGCAGGTTGCTCTTTTCGATGCCGCGATACAGTTCCAGCGTGTGCTCGCCCGGAATGCCGAACACGGTGGTGACGCCATAGGCTTCGAGCAACTGCATCAACGCCTCGCCGCAGGTCTGGCTCATTTAAAGACTCCAGCGTTTTCGGGTTTGAAGGTGGATGCTACGTTTAGTGGTGGAGGCTCGTCAATCGGCTTGATGAAGATTAGAATGCAGTCCATGCCAGGGAATCACAGTGAATTGCTGCAAGCCATCGAAGCCGTGGTCGGTAAAGCCGGTATTTTGCACGGCGATGCGCTGGTCGGGCGTAGCGCCGGTATCTGGTCCGGCAACTCGCTGCAGGCGCTTGCGCTGGTGCGGCCGCGAACCACCGACGAGGTTTCACGGGTAATGCGAATCTGCCACGCGGCGGGACAGGCGGTGGTGCCGGCGGGCGGCATGACCGGGCTTGCCGGCGGGCATGACTCGACCGCTGCGGATATCGTGCTGTCGAGCGAACGCATGAACCAAATCGAATCCATCGATACGCGTGCGCGCACCATGGTGGTCGAGGCCGGCGTCATTCTTCAAGCCGTGCAGCAACGCGCCGAGCAAGACGGCCTCATGTTTGCGCTCGACCTCGGCGCGCGCGCTTCCTGCACCATCGGCGGTAACATCGCCACCAACGCCGGCGGCGTTCGCGTGTTGCGCTACGGCATGATGCGTGACCAGCTGCTGGGTCTCGAAGTCGTGCTGGCCGACGGCAGCGTGGTTTCGTCGATGTTCGACGTGCTCAAGAACAACACCGGTTACGACCTGCGGCAGATGTTCGTCGGATCGGAGGGTACGCTTGGTATCGTGACCCGCGCCGTGCTGCGCCTGTACGAAGCACCGCTGGCGATAGAGACCGCGCTGCTGGCGGTGCCGACCTGGGACAAGGTGATGGAACTGTTGCGCTACTTCGACGCCGCCTTGCCCGGCGCGCTCACGGCCTTCGAGGTGCTGTGGCGCGATTTCTACGAACTCAACACCGGCCCTTTTTCGACGCTCGAGCCACCGCTCGAAACCGAGGCGCCGTTTTACATTCTGATGGATGTGTTTATTTCCGATATCGACCAGGGGCGGACGAAACTGGAATCGCTGCTGACGACATGCCTAGAACAGGGCGAAATCGTCGATGGCGCGCTCGCCGCTTCCGAAAGCGAGCGCCAGCGTTTCTGGCAGATTCGCGAGAATTTCGAGCCGGAGCAAAAAAAATTCGACAAGATTTACGGTTACGATATCAGCCTGTCGCTGCAGGCGATGCCCGCTTACGTCGAACTGGTGCGCCAACAGCTGACCCGGCGTTTCGCCGACGCCGAGTTGTTTAGCTATGGCCATATCGGCGACGGTAATCTCCATTTCTCGATCTATCCGGGGCAGGCGCGCGATCGAGACGCGGTCGATGAAATCATGTACTCCCCGCTGCAGGCCCTGAATGGATCGATTTCGGCCGAGCATGGCATCGGCCTCGAGAAAAAGGCTTACCTCGCCTATACCCGCAGCGAGGCGGAAATAGAGCTGATGCGCAAAACCAAGCGCATGATGGATCCCGACAACATTCTCAATCCCGGCAAACTGTTCGATATGTAGGTTATCGAGGTCAACGCAGACGTCATGCCGGGCTTGATCCGGCATCCATTACGGTCGTCCGATGAATCCCTTCAGGCTTTGAAATCAACAGGTTATCCGATAGCGAAAGCGGTCGGAAATGGACCCCGGCTCGAGGGCCGGGGTGACAACAGGAATGTTTTTGACTGCATTTGAAGTTTCAACGGATAGTGGCGGGCAGCGGGACGACCGAGGGCGGGGCGATTCTGCGGGGTTTAAATCAAGGAAAATATTGCCAGACCGACGACGATGACCAGCGCCAGGGCCATGCCAATATTGATGGAAAAGTGCGCCTTCGGGCTGAGATCGAGCTGGTTGACGGTGTTGCCGGCGGCTAGCCATAGCAGATGGATTGGAATCCAGAACAGGTTGATGACGAAGAACTTGAGCAGGGTTTCCGCCATCAGGGATTCAGGCACCAGGGCGAAACCGCTAAACCAGGTCATGTTGACGGCATAAGCCTTGGGATTGATGATTTGCAGGATTAGCGCATCGCGTATGCCCGGGATTTCCTCGGCGTGAATAAACGCTATTCTCTTGCCTGCGAAGGCGATACGTATGGCGATGTAAAACAGGTACAGCGCCGATAACACCAGCAGCGTGTTACGCGCCCAGTCGATCGCCAGAACGATGGCCGCGACACCGGAAATAACGATCACAGCCACCAGGTTGGTGCCGATGCACAGCCCTGCGACGTAGCTCAGCCCGGCCCTGAAGCCGAAGGCCGCGCCAACCCCGGCGGTCGATAATACCCCGGGTCCC
>CALJQI010000400.1 GCA_937980285.1 uncultured Gammaproteobacteria bacterium
TGGGTGTGGCCGCTGAACATGACGTCAATCTCGGGAAATTCCCTGACGAACTGGATATTCTTGGCCAGGCCGAGTTCGGATAAGACGACTATCAGGTCGGCGCCTTCCGCCTTGGCGGCCGCGATTTGCGCCGGCATCTCCTTGAAACCCATGGTGAAACGGAACCCGGTGTTGAAGGCCTGCGCCTGCTGCGGTACCACGTCGGTGGTCAGACCCAGAATGGCAACCTTGATGCCGTCGACCTCTTTGATAATGTAGGGCGGATGAACCAGTGGGCCGAGCGGCTGCCCCGGATTATTGATGCCGCCGATTTCGTTATAGTTATAAACGTTCATGGCCACGGTCGGAAAGGTGGCCCGAGTGACATGGCAGGTTTCGTAAGTAGTCGCGTTCAGCCCACCTGGCACGTTGCATTCGTTGCCGAGCTGCTCGTCCATCCAGGCGATAGTGGTGCGGTTGTTCGGCGCCAGCGGAGGCCTGGCCTGGGTGAAGCGTTGCCGGTAAACGCGCGGACCCCAGCCAAAGTCCCAGTTACCAGGCGTAAAAGCGTCGATGTCCAGCGAGTTCAACCAGGGTACGATGAGGTCGCCGAGCGAGAACAGCATTTCCGCGCTGCCGTGCGTGGTATCGCCCAAAGCCAGTAGCAGGCTATCGGGATTGTCGGCGCGCACTTCTTTGATGAGCGTCGTCAGTTTGGCAATGCCGCCGCTGCCCTCGTCCATGCGCCCATCGGGGAAAATCTCTGCATGCGGATGCAAATGACCATGCACATCGGATAGCTGTATCAGGGTTACTTTCTTGGCCGCCAGGGCCTGCGCACTTACGAACGGTAAGGTTATCGCCGTCAGCAGGGATATACCTAGTAATCGTATTTGTTTCACAATTTTTCTCCTCCTATTAAAATTTTTGCTTTTGCACGATACCACAACGTCTAATGGACACAAATCGCCTGAATTGGATAAACAGAGGAATACATGGGCGTCTCGAAATAGTCGGATTGCGTCTCTGAGTATTTGATGCCAAGGGGTGGCATTCTCCATAGCCGACGCTGAAACTGTAGAGCCCAGAGACGATCTTCGGCCATCAGCCGTCATTGCGAGGAGCGCAGCGACGAAGCAATCTCCCAACCATATCGCAGCTTTTCAAGATTGCGTCGCTGCGCTCGCAATGACTACGAAGGGTCGATCCTCGCCTCCCATCTAATTCTTTTATGCGTCAGCTTTCCCGATAGCGGACGCTTATATCTAAGGGCCAGGAGACGACCTTCGGCCACTTGCAAACATAAATAATCCCGCACTGTGACGAGGCTTAATCTATGCCAAAAAAAATCTGTGCCCTTTTTCTCCCTATTTTCACTTTCGGGTTAATTAACCCAGATCATGAAAATTGCGAAAAGGGTTTGTTCTGATACAGCCAGATTCTTATACTTTTTTGCCTATCCTGTAAAAAATAAGGAGGTATATCATGACCGTGTTTTCAGGCGCAATTGATAACTATACGGTGAACGTACTCTCGCCAAAGCCCTACAATGGACGGCGCTTAATGAATATCAAGGGAAGCTTTGGTACTGCCATTCTCTGGTTTTATCCAGACGATGCGACGCTGCCAGATAATAGGAAAAGATCTAACCAGAACATTTTTGATGTCTATTACCATACCAGTTTCTGGAGGCCTATTCTGGACGTACTTAGAAATGAATCACCCGTCTATTTCAATTTTTCTGATACCAGTAATGCGACTCAGATTTATACCGGTAATGAGCCCGTCGGGGAAGGGGAGACGGCCTGATCTTTACGGGGCATGACGCTGGAATGATTGCCATGGATGGGCATCCCGCGTTGCCGGGGCGTTGATTTCATTGGGGTGGCATCAGGTGCAACGGTTCGGACGGATTTTTCGCGGAAGTTTTCCCGGAGCGGACGTTCAGGGCTGCAATCTGACTTGCAGCGATCGGCCACCAGCCGTCATTGCGAGCGCAGCGAAGCAATCTCCCAACATGGCGTAAGCATTGAAAGATTGCTTCGTCGCTTCGCTCCTCGCAATGACGACTTCGGGTCGGTTTTTGCCTCCCATCCTGAACATCTCAGCGTCCGCTTTGCGTAAATTTTCTTTGCAGAAGCCGCCTAATCTACGTTCAGGAGCTTCTGGATGAAGGTTTTTCGAGGTGATTCTGCGCGCGGCTTACTGTCGACAATGTCTTTTACTAGCTCCCTGGTCACATAATCCAGTGGCTGGGGATTATCGCTACTCCTCCGGCGACGGTCTCCGACACCGCTATCGCGCCTCTCTTTTGCTGATTCTTTTAAGTATTCGGTCATGTCATACACCCAGGTGCTGTATCCACACCCGTATAAATTAAGTACTCAGCATATCAAGTAATGTGTCGAAAATCACATCGGTCTATATTTACCCTGTTTAGGGTATAACCGATCCGCAGATCGCGCCAATACGCCTAATCCTGAGATGACATAGCCGTGTTATCGGAGAAAACTAATAGCCCTTCACTTGACCGACCGCAAATGCTAATGCGCTCGATTGCTTTAACTTGTACGACATATTGAGTGGTGCCCATGGCAAATAAACAGACAAACAGCAAGCCCGAGAGCCCATCCAGCTGGCAATCACCGTTGCCCTGGTGGCGATATATCGCCTGGTTTATTGTGCTGTTTCTGTTTTCCTGGTTGTGGCTGAATCCCGGCGATAATGGTTCGCTAGCCTTGCCCTACAGCGAGTTTAAATCCGAGGTTGCGGGCGACCACATCGTCTGGGTGAAATTCCAGGGCGATCGGATTTCAGGCGAGTTCCAGCAGCCGCGCACAAAGCCGACGGCGGGCAGTGAAACGGCTTTCAAGCGCTTCATCACGACAATTCCGCCGGTTCAGGATCCTGAATTGATTGCATTGCTGGAACGGCATGAGGTCGAAATTCGAGCCGAGTCCGGCGAAGCCCACTGGCTGGCGAAGTCGCTGATCGCGGCACTGCCCTGGTTATTCATTATCGGCCTGTTCTGGTATGCCACCTCGAGAATGAAGAAAGGCCTGGGCGGCATCGGCGGCGGTAACGGCTTGTTCGACTTCGGCAAATCCCGCGCCAAACGTTTTCGCCAGTCCGACTCGGAACTGACCTTCGACCAGGTCGCCGGACTGGAAAACGCCAAGCGCGACATGCTCGAAATCGTCGGCTACCTGAAGGATCCGCAGCGCTATCGTAAACTCGGCGCCAAGATCCCCAGGGGGATTCTGCTGATGGGACCGCCCGGCACCGGTAAAACCCTGCTGGCCAAGGCAGTCGCCGGCGAAGCCAAAGTGCCCTTTTTCAGCATCAGCGGTTCCGAATTCATCGAAATGTTTGTCGGCGTCGGTGCCTCGCGCGTACGTGACATGTTCAAAAGCGCGCGTAAAGAGGCGCCGGCGATCATCTTTATCGATGAAATCGATTCGGTGGGCCGGGCACGCGGCACCGGTCTCGGCGGCGGGCATGACGAGCGCGAGCAAACCCTGAATCAGATCCTGGGCGAAATGGATGGCTTCGATCCTCACGAGGCCGTGGTGGTGCTGGCCGCTACCAACCGGCCGGATGTGCTCGACGCCGCGCTGATGCGCCCGGGTCGATTCGACCGCAAGATCACGCTCGACCTGCCGGACAAAAAAGCACGCCGGGCGATACTCGGCATTCATTCGGCCAATGTGCCGCTGAGCAGCGATGCCGACCTGGATCGCATTGCCGCCTTGACCGTGGGCTTTTCCGGTGCAGACCTGGAAAATCTGGTGAACGAGGCCGCCCTGCTGTGCGCACGCGAAAACCTCGATGCGGTAGACATGAAAATCCTGCTCAGCGCGCGCGACAAGATTGTGCTCGGCGGTAAACGCGAATTGATCATCAGCGAAGAGGAAAAGGCCCTGGTGGCCTATCACGAAGCCGGGCATGCATTGATGGCCAGCCAGTTGCCGACCGCCGATCCGTTGGACAAGGTCAGTATCATTCCGCGCGGTCGCGCACTCGGTGTTACCGAGCAAATCCCGGAAGAAGAACACTACAACCTGCGACAAAGCTACCTGCGCGATCGCATCGGCGTAATGCTCGGCGGTCGCGCCGCGGAACAACTGGTGTTCGGCGAAGTCAGTTCCGGCGCCGAAGACGACCTCAAGCAGGCAACCCGCCTGGCGCGTCACATGGTCACCCACTGGGGAATGAGCGAAAAAATCGGACCGGTGGCGTTCCGCCGCGGCGAAGAGCATATCTTCCTGGGACGTGAAATGACCCAGCAACGAGATTTCAGCGAAAACACCGCGCAGATCATCGACGATGAAATCTGTAGCCTGCTAAAGGGCGTCGAACAGGAAGTCGCCGATTTGCTGGAAAAGAATCGAGACCGACTCGAGGCGCTGGCGCAGACGCTGCTGCAAAAGGAAACCCTGGAAGCTGGCGAAATCCAGTCGATATTAAATCAGCACAACGAATGATCAGGAACTTTTAAGCCGGCCTCGAACATGAATTTCGATCAACAGCGTCGCCAGATGATAATCGATATCGAAGATGGGGTTGCCCTTACCAGTAACCTGATCGGCAAGCATCGGCTGGACAATCGCGTCATGACAGCCATGCGGCAGGTGCCACGTGAGAAATTTGTTCCCTCCGATATGCGCCATGTCGCCTTCAGGGACGGCGCACTGCCGATCGGGCACGGACAAACCATTTCGCAGCCATACATCGTCGCGCTGATGACGGATATGCTCGAGCTGAACGAGGACAGTATCGTGCTCGAAGTTGGTACCGGAAGCGGCTACCAGGCCGCAATTCTGGCCTGTCTTGCGCAACAGGTTTACAGTATCGAGAGAATAGCGGCGCTGGCGCAGGCCGCGCAGCAGAGACTAGGCGACATGGGTTACGACAATGTCGAAACCCGCTGCGGTGACGGTTACCAGGGCTGGCCCGAAAAAGCGCCGTTCGACGCTATCGTGGTGACCGCAGCCGCAGCGTTCATGCCACCGGCATTGCTCGAACAACTCAAGCCCGGAGGCCGCATGGTGATTCCCATCGGCATGCCCTCGATGCATCAGGAACTGATGCTGGTAAGCAAAGACAGGCTTGGGGAAACGCACAGCAGCAGTTTGCTCGGTGTTGCATTTGTCCCGCTGGTTGAGGAGGACTAGCGCGTTACCCGCTTTACGAGTAACTGATTTTCTTCGCCTTTAGCGATCGAATTCGCTACCATTACGCCGGCTTTACAAATAACAATAGTTCTCATTTTGCAATTTCCGCTTCCCAGGGGTTATATCGATGATCCGCGTTGACAATGTCTGCAAGCACTTTGGCGGCTTGAAGGCGGTCGACCATGTTACGCTCGAGATTGCCGAGGGTTCCATCACCGGGCTGATCGGTCCCAACGGTGCTGGCAAGACGACCCTGTTCAACACCATCGCCGGGCTCTACGCGCCAACCGCCGGCCAGGTATTCCTCGACGGCGAAGAAATTACCGGACTGAAACCGCACCAGTTGTTCGCAAAGGGCCTGCTGCGCACCTTCCAGATCGCGCATGAATTCTCGCGCCTGTCGGTGATCGAAAACCTGATGATGGTGCCGGCGCAGCAATCGGGCGAAAACCTGGTCAATGCCTGGTTTCGCCGCGGACAGGTGGCCGAGCAGGAAGCGGAAATCCACCAGCGCGCGCAGGAAGTGATCGATTTCCTCAACATGGGTCACGTCGCCCACGAAATTGCCGGAAATCTTTCGGGCGGGCAAAAGAAGCTACTCGAACTCGGGCGTACGATGATGGTCGACGCCAAGATCGTCTTCCTCGACGAGGTCGGTGCGGGCGTTAACCGCAGCCTGCTGCGCGATATCGGCGACGCCATCATCAAGCTCAACCAGGAAAAGAACTACACCTTTTGCATGATCGAGCACGATATGGATTTTATAGGCCGCATGTGCGACCCGGTAATCTGCATGGCCGAGGGCGCGGTGCTGGCCGAAGGCACGGCCGAGGAAGTCAAGAATAACGAAGAAGTGATCGAGGCTTACCTGGGACGCGGCCTTAAGAACAAGGAGGCCGCGTCATGAGTTTTCTCAGCGGCGTCAACATGGTCGGCGGCTATGGCGGCGCGGATATCCTCAAGGGTTGCAGCATCGAGGTCGACGAAGGCGAAATCGCGGTCATCGTCGGGCCCAACGGCGCCGGCAAATCGACCGCGATGAAGGCCCTGCTCGGCATGCTCGATCTGAAACAGGGTGAAATCACCTTTCGCGGCAAAGATATTTCCCGCCTGACGCCGCAGGATCGCATCGCCGAGGGCATTGCCTTCGTGCCACAGACCAACAACGTGTTTACCAGCATGACGGTTTACGAAAACCTCGAAATGGGCGCCTTTTTGCGCGACGACGATATCTCGGGAACGGTCAGCAAGATTTACGAACTCTTCCCTATCCTGGAGGAAAAGAAAGACCAGCTAGCCGGCGAGTTGTCCGGCGGCCAGCGCCAACAGGTCGCCGTGGGGCGCGCGCTGATGTCGCGCCCGGCGGTGCTGATGCTGGACGAACCGACCGCCGGAGTATCGCCGATCGTCATGGACGAACTGTTCGACCGCATTCTCGAGATTCGCGACAAGGGCGTCGCTATCCTCATGGTCGAGCAAAACGCGCGCCAGGCGCTGCATATCGCCGACCGCGGCTATGTGCTGGTGATCGGCGAAAATCGACATACCGACACCGGCGCGGCGCTGCTCGCCGATCCCGAAGTCCGGCGCTCTTTCCTCGGGGGTTAAATGGAAGCGGTCACCGATTTCATCAACGCGCTGGTACTGCTACTCAACTTTATCGTGGTGCCTGGTCTGTCCTACGGCTCGCAGCTTGCGCTCGGCGCGCTCGGCATCACGTTGGTGTTCGGCATTTTACGCTTCGCCAATTTTGCCCATGGCGACACCATGGCCTTCGGCACCATGATCACCATCCTGGTGACCTGGTGGTTGCAATCGAAAGGCGTCAGCCTCGGCCCCTTGCCGACCGCCCTGCTGGCGCTGCCCGCCGGCATCCTGCTGACCGTGCTGCTGCTAGTGATTACCGACAGGAGCGTATACCGATATTACCGCCATCACAAGGCGGTGCCGGTGACATTCATGATCGCCTCGATGGGCGTCATGTTCATGACCAACGGCATCGTGCGTTTCGTTATCGGGCCCAACGACCAGCGCTTCCTCGATGGCGAGCGCTTCATCGTGCGCGCGCGCGATTTCAAGGAGACGACCGGCCTCGCCGAGGGTTTGAGCATCAAGGTCTCGCAGGGTTTGACCATCGTCATCGCCATCCTGCTGGTGGCGGCGCTATTCTGGTTCCTGCAGAAAACCCGCACCGGCAAGGCGATGCGCGCTTACTCGGACAACGAAGACCTGGCGCTGCTGTCCGGTGTCGATCCGGACAAGGTGGTGCTGGTGACCTGGATCATCACCGCCATCCTCGCGACCATCGCCGGCACCCTCTACGGCCTCGACAAGAGTTTCAAACCGTTCACCTATTTACAGCTGCTGCTACCGATGTTCGCGGCCGCGATCGTCGGCGGCATCGGTAACCCCATCGGCGCCATCGTCGGCGGTTACGTGATCGCCTTTTCCGAGGTCATGGTCACCTACGCCTATAAGAAAGTGTTCATCTACCTGCTGCCGCAAAGCCTGGAACCGGAAGGTTTGCTGCAGTTGCTTTCCACCGACTACAAGTTCGCGGTGTCGTTCGTGATTCTGGTGCTGGTGCTGCTGGTGCGCCCGACCGGGATATTCAGGGGCAAGGTGCTGTGACGAATTCGCGTAAAACAGGGCTTGCCTTCGCCGCGGTAGGCGTGCTGCTGCTGATTATCGGTTTTATGCAGTCGTGGAACGTCGCGCTCGGCATCTTCAACCTTTGCCTGATATCGGCGGTAATGGCGCTCGGCGTCAACATGCAATGGGGATACGCGGGGCTGCTCAACGTCGGCGTCATGGGATTCGCCGCCCTCGGCGGCATGAGCGCGGTGCTGGTATCGCAGGCGCCGATCGCCGAAGCCTGGAACGCCAGCTGGAGCCGCCTGTTTATCTCGGCGATCTGTTTCGCCGCCACCATCGCGGCGTCGATAGTCTGTTACCGAAAACTGGCGCCCGGTCGAAATCGAAATCTCGCGTTGACCCTGGTGATCGTCGCCGGCCTGTTCGTGACGCGGCAGTTTCTCGATCCGGCGATCTCGTCTATCGAGTCGATAGAGCCGGCCAAAACCGGGTTTCTCGGCGGCCTCGGCGCACCGATCATATTTTCCTGGCTGATCGGCGGGTTCGTAGCCGCGGGGATCGCCTGGTGTATCGGCAAGGTCGCGCTCGGCCTGCGCGCCGACTACCTGGCGATCGCCACGCTCGGTATTTCGGAAATCATCATTGCGGTGCTTAAAAACGAAGACTGGCTCACGCGCGGGGTCAAGAACGTCACCGGGCTTTCGCGCCCGGTACCCTATGAAATCGATCTGCAAACCAGCCCCTGGTTCATCGATATCATGACCTGGTGGCACGGCGGCGCGCTCGAGGCACTGGATTCGGCGGCGCGGCAGCAGGCGCTCAAGCAGTTTGTCATCGACGGCTCCAGCATCTTCGTCAAGCTCTGCTACAGCGGGCTGTTCGCAGGAGTCTTGATCATCGTCCTGTTGCTCAGTGTACGCGCGTTGAATTCGCCCTGGGGCCGCATGATGCGAGCCATTCGCGACAATGAAATCGCGGCCGGCGCGATGGGCAAGGACGTAACCCGACGTCACCTGGAAATATTCGTTATCGGTTCGGCGGTGATCGGTATCGCCGGCGCCATGCTGACCACGCTGGACGGACAGTTCACGCCCACCTCCTACCAGCCGCTGCGCTTCACCTTCCTGATCTGGGTTATGGTAATCGTCGGCGGTTCCGGCAATAACATGGGCTCGGTACTGGGCGGTTTCCTGATCTGGCTGGTGTGGATCGAAGCCGAGCCGGTGGGCGTCTGGCTAATGGAAGCGGGCACCGGCTGGCTCGACGAGGGCAACGCGCTGCGTCTTCACCTGATCGAAAACGCCCAGCATATGCGGCTGTTCTTCATGGGGCTGGTTCTGCTACTGGTGCTGCGCTTCAGTCCCGGCGGTATTTTGCCCGAAGTCGTACCGCGGCAAAAAAGCAGCGACTAGGCGTCAGCCCGCGACCAGGTGGACGCCGGCGACACTGGCTTGATAGCGGTTACGGCCGTTGGCTTTTGCCGTGTAAAGCGCGTGGTCGGCGCGCTTGAATAAATTGTCGCGATTACTGCCATGATGGGGCAAAACCGTGGCGCCGCCAATCGAGCAGGTTAGCCGCACAGGCACGCCCTCATGCTCTATATCGATATCGGCTATCGCCCGGCGCAGCTTTTCGGCCACCGATGCCGCCTGCTGAGCCTCGGTATCGGGCATAAGCAGGACAAATTCCTCGCCGCCATAGCGCGTGACAATATCGGTTTCGCGATGGATTTCGGAATCGAGCGTTCTCGCCACCCGCCGCAAACACTCGTCACCGAATAAATGTCCATGAGTATCGTTGATTCTCTTGAATCCATCCAGATCCAGAATCAGCAGGCTCAGCGACTGGTTCTGCCGGTCCCCGCGTTTCCACTCCTCGCCGAATCGCTGCTCGAAATAGGAGCGATTTTTCAACTGGGTCAGTTGGTCGGTAACGCTGAGGCGCTCCATATCCGAAGCTCTCTGCTCGGCCAGCGCGTGGTTTTTGATCGCATGCCAGTAGTCCTGGCTGGCCGTTTTCGAGGTAACGTGCACGTAGATCAGGGACAGTATCCCCATCGATGCAAAAATCAAATCCTCGGTCCCTGCCCTGGCGAACAGCACGCTAATCGACGGCAGCATGATCAGGATAGGGAACCACAACCGTAATCGTCGCGAAATGCTGAGCGCGGTGGTACCGGCAATTCCGAGCACCGCTCCGCTTACGATGATATAGGCGTAGAGCGCGGCGTGATCGCTGTTTAACAGGACCCAGCAGGACATCAACCCCCAATGCAGGGCGCCGAACAAAATGCTATAGATCAGCCAGTCGTGAGCCAGGCTGACCGAAATTTCGAACTCGCGGATAAAGATATAGTAATGCGCCAGGCGCGACAGCATCACCAGCACGATGACGGTGGTATTAAAATAGAAAAACTCCGGACTGCTGACATGGACCTGGTTTGACAGCATGATGGTCAGCCACGCCAGCAGATAGATAACAATACCGCCCCGGGCGCGGTTGGTAAGATCCGCGTGCGCGATGATTGTCAGTGGGTCATTTTTTCTCGACATGGATTCGCCTGTTTGCGGCACGATGCCCGGACATGTTGCTCGCAATCACAGGAGTATAGTTAAAAAATGTCGCCATATCGAAGGCATTGGTGGTAATAAATATTCGATTTAAACGGAAAAAAAAAGCCCGGCGCCACGAAAGCGCCGGGCTTTGAATCGGATTTGATCGGATTTAGTGGACTTTAATCGTATTCCACTTGCCGTTACCGATCTCCAGTTCCTTGTAGGAACCGAAGACTTCGCCAACCTCGTTGAACTCGACATTAGTCGCGCCCTGGTAATCGACGTCACCGCCGGCGGCGATGATTTTCAGCGCCTTGTCCAGCTCTCCGGGGCCGATTTTCTTGCCCGGAGCATTCGCCACCATCATCATTTTGGACTGCAGCGCGGCGCGATCGGCCGAACCCGCGGCCTGCATCGCCAGTACGATCAATGCCGCCGCATCGTAAGACTCGGGCACGAAAGGACCGTCAGGAGTGACACCGTTGGCATTGGCGAACTTGGTGAACGCGTCCGCTCCGGCAGCGCCGCCCGGCAAGGTGGCGATCGAGCCGTCGAGATCCGAGCCGATAGCTTCGATCAGCGAATCGCCGACCATGCCGTCCGCCATGACGAAACTGTCGAAGGCGTCGGCGTCTATGGAGGCCTGGATAATTCCCTTACCGCCCTGGTCGACATAGCCGAACACCGCCAGGTGCTTCGAACCGGACGCCGACAGCGCGCCAACCTCGGCCGAGTAATCTGCCTTGCCGTCTTCATGCGCGGCGCTGATGGAAATCTTGCCG
>CALJQI010000401.1 GCA_937980285.1 uncultured Gammaproteobacteria bacterium
GGGCTGTAGTCCTAGTCTTTTCTTTGACCGCGCTTGTATGAAATTGGTGTCGGATAGGCATTGACCACCCAGTAGGTGGACGCGACGAAGGTCAGCATCACGACCAGTTGAATCAGGTATGACGAGCGCTCCTCTATCAATCCCGACGCCAGCGCGCTAAAGGCGATCAGCAGCGAAAACTCGCTGGCCTGTCCCAGCCTGACCCCCAGTTCTGCCGAGTTTTGCGGTTGCTCGCCAATGGCCTTGAATCCCCATTTGAAGATCAACGGTTTCGCCACCATCAATAGCGCGGTAATAACCAGCCCGGGCACCAGCAATTGTTGCGAAACCACCAGGTCGAATTCGGCGCCGATGGAAAAGAAAAACATGATCAGGAAGAAGTCGCGTAAAGGTTTGAGCTCTTCGGCGATCACCAGCGCTATCGGCACCGTCGCCAGGCTAACGCCCGCAATGAATGCGCCCATCTCGAGGGACAGGCCGAGCATGTCCGCGGCGCCGGCCACCAGCAGTCCCCAGCCCAGGGCCATGACAAAGGTATGTTCCTTTATGACATCGAACTTCAGTAACAGGCCGGTTATGACGAATCGGACGAAGACGAACGACAAGACGCTGAGCGCAACGAGCTTGAGTAACAGCAGCGCAACGGACAGGGTAATGTTGTCCATGCCGCCCTCGGCAACCAGAACGATCAGCACGATCGCGATCACGTCCTGCAGCAACAGCACGCTGATCATCATCTTGCCGACATGGTGGTGATGCAGTTGCGTCGTCGGGATCAGCTTGAGACTGACGATGGTGCTGGAAAACATCAGGGCTGCGCCGATGATCAGGCTGTCTATAAAGGGGTAACCGAGGACCATTGCGGCTACCAGGCCTACTGACATGAACAGTAAACAGGTCGCCAGGGTCACGAGGCCGACCCGTCCCAGCAGTCCGACGAGTTTCGCCGGCTGGAAATTGAGGCCTATCAGAAATAGCAGCAGGATGATGCCGATATGCGCGAGCTGTTCGATTTGCTCGGCATCGCTTATCAACCCCAGCCCTTTTGGGCCGACGAAAATCCCGAGCACGATATAGGCAAGGATTATCGGCTGTTTCAAAAACAGGAACAGGGTGGAGAACAGGGCAGCGCCGGCAAAAATCAATACAAACTGAAGAATCGTATGATCGAGCATCGCCTGTCGTTAAGCCTCTGTGATGTTCCCTTCGCCAGAACTTAGCACCATCTGGTGATTACATCCAATCAGGATTGTGCGCGGCAGTCTCTCGACGCCCATGGTTAAGGTCAGCATCATCGGGATAGTGCCGACTGAAATCGTGAATGATTCAATCGGCATTGCCGCAGTTAACGCTTACTTCAGCTGCCTGCACCAGGTTTCGCGCAGGAAAAAGCCCGCGACCAAAGCGGCCAGGTTGGTTGCCAGCAGGCTGACGAAGGCCCAGGTGTAGCCGTCGGCCGAGTAAATCCGCGCACCGTCGAGTAACTGCCCGCCCCAGCCGAGATCGAGCAGCCAGCCGATCAACGGTTGCATCACCGCGCCCGAACCGACGATACACATGTTCATCAATCCCAGCGAGGTGCTGCTGTAGTTGATGTCGTTGAGTTCCCGGACCGAGCCGAAGCAAACCGTCATCGAACTGCCGCCGGCGCCGATGACGAACATCAGCAGCATCAGCAGGCCGGTGTTTTGCGGGGTGGCGTAAATCAATGCGGATAGCGCTATCAGCACGATGACCGCGCCGGTTTTCTGGATGATGTTGCGTCGGCCGATGCGATCAGACAGCCAGCCGAAGAGCGGCGAGAAAATGGCCCAGCCGACAAAAATCATCGAGGTGATGCCGGCGGCCTCTGTCTTGCTGTAACCGTGGATACTGTTTAACCAGGGTACGCCCCATAGCCCGCCCAGTGCCAGCATCGAAGACGCCATGCCGAAACCGATAACCGAGCAGATCCAGGTTTGCGGATTGACCGTCACCGCGCGCAGGCCCTGCATGATGCCGGGTTGCGGTCCATGCTGTTTCTGTTCGCCCGAACGTTTCGGCACCAGGAAAAATAACAGTATCGCCAGCGCCAGCGCCACCACCGCGAGCACGTTCATCGAGCTGCGCCAGCCGATGGTTTCGACCAGCTGTCGCAACGGCGCCTGGCCGAAGATACCGCCGCTCATGCCGGCGGTTTGCAGCAGGCCCGCAAGCATCGCGTACTGCGCCGGTCTGAACCAGTAGCCGGCGATGGCGAGCGTGCCGACAAAAGCGAAGGCGACGGTGCCGCCGATCAGCGCGCGCCCGATGGACGCCATCAGCAGCGAATCGGAGAGCGCGAAGGCGATCGACGCCAGCGCGCACAGGGCCGCGGTGAAGCTCATCAGCTTGCGCGGCCCGAAGCGGTCGGTGAGCATGCCCACCGGCAGCTGAATCGAGGCGTAGGTATAAAAGTAAAACGCCGACAGCGAACCGAGCGCGGCGCCGCCGACGGCGAACTCGCGCATCAGCTCGTCGGTCATGACGCTCGGCGATACTCGCTGCACGAAGGCGTAGCAGAAAAACAGCGTGCCCAGCGTAAACGCGATAATCGCCTGCGAGCGGTTTATCGAGGCAGCTTCGGGTTGAGACATGGAAGATCGAGATTGTCTGGCAATCCGATAAATTAACAGGATTGACGCGAAAGCCAAGCAATGATTTGAGCTAGGACGACGAAGGTGCCGACTTACCAGTTCTCACTGTTATCGCGGTATCTGGGCAAGGTCGACAACTGGAGCAAGAGGCCGGAATCGGTTTCACAGCGACTAGCGGCCATGGATGGTCCGGTCCGGCGCTCCGGCGGGACGGGCCAGGGACGACCCACCGGAGCTGTGAAACCGATTCCGGTCTCTTGCGTTCGAAGGTATTTCCAGGAACCTTCACAGGCAGCCGTTACAAGATCCCCGCTTGCGCGGGCAGGGCGCGTTATGATCGAAGTCTGGCGGTAATAATCCGCAGCGTTAAGACGACCCGGTT
>CALJQI010000402.1 GCA_937980285.1 uncultured Gammaproteobacteria bacterium
GCGTGACACCCCGGGCTCGTGCATGGTGACACCATTAAGACTTTGCGCAATTTCCATGGTTATCTTGTTGTGCGTAATCATGATGAATTGTACCTGTTCCGACATTTCCGCGACCATGCTGCAGAAGCGGCCGACGTTGGCGTCATCCAGAGGCGCATCAACCTCGTCCAGCATGCAAAACGGCGATGGATTGAGTTCGAAAATAGCGAAAATCAGCGCCACCGCGGTCAACGCCTTTTCACCGCCCGATAACAACTGCAGGTTGGTGACGCGCTTGCCCGGCGGCCTTGCCATGATCTGCACGCCGGTATTGAGCAGGTCGTTTTCCGTCATCTCGAGGTGAGCCTCGCCGCCGCCGAACAGCTTGGGAAATCTTTCACCCATTCGGGTATTGACCTGCTCGAAGGTTTCCTTGAAACGGTCCCTGGTTTCACGGTCGATCTTGCGGAGGGCGTCTTCCAGCGTCTCCAGCGCCGATATCAGGTCCTCGTGCTGGGCATCCAGGTACTGCTTGCGTTCCGCCTGTTCCTGGTACTCCTCGATAGCGGCCAGGTTAATCGGCCCCAGGCGCTCGATACGGTTGTTCAGTTTATCCAGGCGGCGGCTCCACTCTTCCAGCTCGGCCTCGGCATCGAGATCCTGCAGCAATTGCTCGATATCCTGCCCTGATTTCTGCAGTTGCTCCTCGATCGTATTGCAACGAATCCGCGCTTCCTGCAGCAACATGCGCTCCTGTTCGAGCTGATTGCGCATCTCGTCGACCTTCTGCTGCCGACTGTTACGCTCGCCTTCGAGCGTACGCTGCCGGTTGTCGAGTTCGCCGACTTTCTTTTGCGACTGGTTGAGTTCCTGTTCATTGTCATTACGCAACTTGAGCAGTTCCTGCAGTGCGATTTCGAGTTCTTCGATCGGATCATCGGCGCCATTGATTGCGCTGTCGAGATCACCGATACGAATACTGAATTGCTCGTTTTGCTGTCTAACTCGCTCGATATTCGAGCGCGTGGCGCGTTGCTCGGACTCCAGCGCCTGCTGCTCGATCTGTTGTCGGTGCGCGCTTTCGCGGGCCTGCTGCAGCGCTTCCCGATCCTTCGCCAACTGCTGCTGCAGTTGCGTCTTCTGTTCCAGCAGGCCGCTTTCCAGTTCGGACATTTGCTCGATCTGCTCGAGAAAATCGTTACGCTTGGCGCTGTTCGATTGCAGCTCGGTAGTATGGCCTGTTTTCAGCTCTTCCAGCTCGGCGAGCTCGACATGCAGCTGGTGCCGCCGGTTTTGCACCTGCTCCGCGTGGCTTTGGCGATTGCCCAGTTGCTGGCGCAGATCGGACAACTGGTGCTGCAACTGGGCCAGCGATTTCTGGCTCTGGTCCCACTCCTGTTCGAGCACCTGCAGGCGCTGCCGATCGCCGTCGTAACGCGATTTCATCGCCATCGCGGCCTGGGTGATTTCACTTAGCCGGGCCTGGATCTGTTCGATTTCCTGCGCCCTCGCCAGCATTCCGGCATGCTGATCCTCGTCGCCCAGCTGCAGTATCCAGTTGCCGCCGGCCCACAGCCCCTGCGGCGTCACCAGGCTTTCGCCCGATTTCAATTGTGGCCGCCTGGCGCGCAAATCCTGCAGATCCTGGCAAAGATAAACGCCATCCAGGATGGTCGACAAATCGACCTCGCAATCGATATAGTCACTCAACCTGGGCCAGTCGCGTTCCGGCGGGCGCAAATGCACCGGTTCGCAATCGAATACCGACAGGTTGTGATTCGGCACAAACGCGTCGGGGATGGATTCCCCGGGCCTGACGCAGTAAGCGCCGAGAAAAGAAGACAATACGACCTCGAGCGCCTTTTCTATATTACCCCTGGTTTTCACCAGGCTGGTCAGCCGACGACCCGAGTCGATATTGTTACGCGCCAGCCAGTCCTTGATTTCATCGCTGGTCTCGGCGAGTACGTGCTGCTGCAGGGCTTCCAGCGAAGCCAGGCGCCCGCGCAGGGTCTGCACCTCGTTGCGTCTTTCGTCGAGCGCGTTGGCGGCCTGCTCGCAACTGCCGCGCAGCTGCTGAATTTCGTCGGCGCGGGTCTGCGCCTGCGCCATGGTTGCCGCGTATTCCTCGGCGCTGGCGTCGACACTCGCCTGCAGTTCGTCAATCTCCCGGGCCGCCTCGGAGGCGTCGAGGGTGTCGAGCTCCTGCTGCAGGCGGGCGCGCTGCTGGTCGGTGCGCTGCACCTGGCGCTCGATATGCTCGATACCGCGGTTCTCGATCTGGGCGGCCTCGTGCACCTGGTGAAATTCACGCCGAAACTGGTCCCAGAGCTCCTGCCACTGTTGCATTTTCTCTTCCGCCTGCGACAGCGCCTGCTGCTGCTTGTGCAGGCTATCGTTGCTTGATTCGAGGCCTGGCGTGATTTCTTCGAGTTTCTGTTCGAACTCGAGTAGCCTGGCCTCGTCATCGGCGAGGATCCTGTGCGATTCCTTTAGCGATTGTTCGAGACTTGCAAGCTCCTGGCGGTTGAGCTGGCGCAGGTTCTTTTGGTGCTCGATGGCCTGCTCCTTGCCGGAGATTTCCGAACCGAGCTGGTAGTATCGCCCCTGCACCTGGTTGTGCTGCTCGCTGGCCTGGGCCAGTTTCTGCCGCGCCTCCTCGATCTCGCGCTCGGTTTCACGCAGGCCGGCGGTGCGTTCCTCCATCGCGGTTTCGGCGCTGCCGAGCTTGCGTTTCTGGGCGTCGATTTCATCATCGAACACGCGTTTCTGCAGTAACAGGCTCTCGGCTTCGAGGCGGCGTTGATCCTGCTTCAACGATTTGTATTTCTCGGCGGTTTTCGACTGCCGATCTAGGCGCGTCAACTGTTTGTCGATCTCTTCGATCAAATCGACCAGGCGGTCGAGGTTTTCGCGTGTGTGTCGGATACGGGTCTCGGTTTCACGGCGACGTTCCTTGTACTTGGAAATGCCCGCGGCTTCCTCGAGGTAGACCCGCAGTTCGTCCGGCTTGGCGTCGATGATCCGGCTTACCATGCCCTGCTCGATGATCGAGTAACTGCGCGGCCCGAGCCCGGTTCCGAGGAAAATATCGGCGATGTCGCGCCGGCGGCAGCGGGTATTGTTCAGAAAATACTTTGATTTACCGACGCGGGTGGCAATCCGCTTTACCGAAATCTCGTTGTACTTTGCGTATTCGCCCGTTACGCGGCCGTCTGTATTGTCGAAAATCAGCTCGACCGAGGCCTGCCCTACCGGTTGGCGGCTGGATGAGCCGCTGAAAATAACGTCTTCCATCGACTCGCCGCGCAGGTTCCTGGCCGACGACTCGCCCATGACCCAACGCACCGCGTCGATGACGTTCGACTTGCCGCACCCGTTGGGTCCGACTATCCCGGTGATATTCGCCGGAAAGGCAATTTTTGTCGGATCGACAAACGACTTGAAGCCGGAAATCTTGATTTGACTGAGACGCATTCTTGCGACAAATTCCAGGGTAATTTTTTGCGGGCAGAGTATACCACCTGCATTCCCGACCAGCAGTATTTCGACGCAAATAATTGCCTATTCCGCAGGCCCATATATAATGGCGCGCCGCGGACCGGGAAGCGGTTCCGCCCGTTTAAACCGTGAACAGACCCTATGAGCAGCAGGCCTCCATCCGACAGCACCCAGCCATCCACATCGCTGGATACCTTCGAAAACCCGAATCCGGAGCGTGATTACACGATTCATATCGACACGCCGGAGTTCACCTGTCTGTGCCCGCTTACCGGGCAGCCGGATTTCGCCACTATCGACATCGAATACGTGCCCGACCGGCTTTGCCTCGAGCTGAAGGCGCTGAAGCTCTATTTCTGGTCTTATCGCGACCGCGGCGCATTCCACGAAGCCGTCACCAACCAGATGCTTTCGGACCTGGTGGCGGCGGT
>CALJQI010000403.1 GCA_937980285.1 uncultured Gammaproteobacteria bacterium
CCCCCGTCACTGCTCGAAACCGGCGGTGCGATCGAATCGTCGATCGAGCCCGAGACCAACGACACCGTCGAGCTCGGCTACATCTACCACAGCCCGCAACTGGTGTTGCGCAACACGCTTTATTACACCCGCCTGGATGACATGATCGTATTCCAGGAATTTCCGCCCCTGGGTTATAAAAATTCGGGTGCGTCCGAGTTATGGGGCTACGAGCTCGAAGTCGAGAAATCGATCGCCAGCAAATGGAACCTGGTCGGCAGCCTGTCTTTGCAGGACCATGCCGACGACGCGCCGGCCGGCTTCGCGCCGTGGATGCTCAAGCTCGGCACCGAGTACCGCATGATGCCATTGACCAGCCTGCACCTGCAGGTCAACGCAATCTCCAGCCGCGAGCGCGCGCAGGGCGATCCGCGTTCGGACTTCGAACAGAGCACCCGGGCCGACCTCATGCTTCGCCGGCAAAACCTGCTCGGCGTCGAAGGCCTTGGCCTGCGGCTTGGCCTGCGCAACCTGTTCGACGAAACGCTGGAACACCCCTCCCCCGAAGACAGTTACCCTGGAGATTACCCCTATAGCGACGGCACCATGCTATGGGCGCAGATTACCTATCAGCCATGATCGAACTGCAAGGTAAATCCGGGTGCTGAAAACCGCAGCAAAAACCCTGCTGGCGCTGCTGCTGTCGATAGCCGGGCCGCTATCCCAGGCCCAGGAGGCGCTGTCGCCTCGCCTGCAAATCGGCATTGGCATCCTGCCCGCGATCGTCGCCGCCAACCAGAGGCTGGCGAACGACGACGCGCAAAGCCTGTCGATCTACCTGGTTTACCAGAACAACCGTCACCGCGCCGAGCAGCTCAGGCCGGCGCTCGAGAAAATCGGCAAGATTCGCAGGCATGAACTTGAAATCGAGAGTCTTTCGATGACGGATCTGCTGCAAGGCGACCCGGCGCCAACCAGCGCGATCTTCCTGGTCGAGCCCGTGGGTCGAGAACTCGACGAGTTGCTCGCGTTTACCGAACGCAAGCGGGTGCTGCTTTTCTCTCCTTTCGTGGGTGACGTCGAACGCGGAATCGCAACGGGCTTTCGGGTCACCGACAAGGTGCTGCCGATGGTCAACATGACCGCCCTGAAACAATCGAATATACAACTGAAAGCGTTTTTTCTGCGCGTAGCGGTGAAACATGAGTAAAAAAGAGATGCTACGGGGATTCTCCCCGTCCATGGATTATCGATCGATGCTGCTGTTTATCGGCGTCGGCCTGATCATTATTGCCATCACACTGTGGAACTGGCATTACGACATCCGCCCGCGCCTGATAAACGAGGCGGAATCCAACGCCCGCGTGCTGGCGGCCTCGCACGCGCGCGCGATCGAATCGCAGTTCCAGAACATCAGCGGTAAAGCCGATATTTCGATCATCCATAATTCGATCAACGAAATGCTGCTGATCAATGACCCGAACACTGGCGAAACCCTGTATCGCGGTATCGCGCTCGAAGTCGATTACGACGTATTCCCCGCCGACTACGACCTGGTCAACCTCGATGTCGGCATCACCAACTGCGATACCTGCATTACCAGTGAAAACCCGATCTACGTCCACAAGACGGGAGAACTGGCCGCCATCCTCAAGGTTTACGCCAACCCGGTTTTTTATCAGCGGCTGGTCCACGATATCGTCGACGATATCGCGCTCACGCTCGGCGGCGTCATCATCGTGCTGGTGCTCGCCTGGCTGACATCGAACCGACTGCTTTACAACCTGCGGGAACGCGAGAAGAGGCTCGTGATCGAAATCGCCGAGCGCAAGTTGGTAGAGGACCGCCTGCATCAAATCGCCACCTACGACCAGCTCACCAACCTGCCCAACCGTTACCTGTTGCAGGGGGATTTCAAACGCAAGCTGGAGGAAACCGCGCGCAACAGAAAGATGCTGGCAACGCTGTTTTTCGATATCGACCATTTCAAGGAGATCAACGATATACACGGCCATGAAACCGGCGACGCGCTACTCAAGGAGGTGGCGGTGCGGGTGTCCGACGTCACCCGCAACTATGACTTGCTGGCGCGCTTCGGCGGGGACGAATTCGTCATGATCATGTCGAACGTCGAAAACCGCTCCGACGTGATCTATGTCGCCGAAAAAATCATCGCCAGTTTCAACAAGGTGTTCAAGCTGCCCACGGCCGAGGTGCAGGTCACCACCAGCATCGGCATCAGCGTTTTCCCGGAGGACGGCGACGATACTTCGGAGCTTCTGAAAAACGCCGACCTGGCGATGTATCGCGCCAAGGCCGACGGCCGCAACGGCTACCAGTTTTTCAACGCCGAAATGAACCTCGAGCTGCAGTTTTCGCAGTGGGTTGAAACCAACCTGCGCGAGGCGCTGGCCAATAACGGGCTCGAGCTGCATTTCCAGCCGCAGGTAAACCTCGACAACGGCAATGTCGAATCCTGCGAGGCGCTGATTCGCTGGCCCCAGGGCAGCAACGACAATGTCAGCCCGACCGACTTTATTCGCATAGCCGAGCGAACCGGCCTGATCAACGAAATCAGTCGCTGGGTACTGCAGCAAGCCTGCGACCATATCAACAACTGGACCGACGAGGGATACGAAACGGTGCGCGTGGACATCAACCTGTCGAGCAAGGATTTCATCGACAAGGGCGTGCTGCACAATTTTCTGCAAACCTTGCGGCGGCAGAACCTGCAGCCGCACCAGGTCGGCGTCGAGATTACCGAGAATATCCTTCTCGAGTCCACCGAGCAGGTGATCAAGGTGCTGAAGGTGTTGCATAACGCCGGGGTGCACATCTCGATCGACGATTTCGGCACCGGGTTTTCGTCGCTGGCCTATCTCAAGCAATTGCCTCTTTCCGGTATCAAGATCGACCAGAGCTTCGTGCACGAGGCGCCGAGCAACAAGGACGACCTGGTCATCATCCAGGCGATCACGCTG
>CALJQI010000404.1 GCA_937980285.1 uncultured Gammaproteobacteria bacterium
CGGGTCTCGCCATTTATCGATGCCAGCCGTGAGCAAATCGATGCGGTCATCGAATGCGGCGCGCCCTGCATCGAAATACATACAGGGCACTATGCCGACGCCGTCGGCGAGCAGCAGGCGGAATTGCTGCAAACCATCAACGATGCGATTGCCTATGCCCACCAAAAGGGTCTGCAGGTCAATGCCGGTCACGGGCTCAATCGGCATAATGTAAGACCCATTGCCGCCAACCCGCTGATCACCGAGCTCAATATCGGTCACTCTATCGTCGCCGACGCCGTGTTTATCGGGCTCGAGCAGGCGATCAGGGATATCAAGCAGCTGATGCTGACGGCAAGGTCCAGCGGCCTGTGATTGCCGGCATCGGTGTCGATATCGCCGAAACGGCCCGGGTGCAAAGGCTGGCGGCAAAGTTCGGCGCGCGGTTTGCCAGGCGTATTCTGACCGAGGACGAGCTGCGTGAATTCAACCGGCGCCGGCAGTCGAGCAGTTTTCTGGCCACCCGGTTTGCCGCCAAGGAAGCGACCGCCAAGGCCCTGGGCACCGGAATTGGCGAGCAGTTTGGTTTTCACTCGGTGCAGATCGAGCATGACGACAACGGCAAGCCGATGCTGAGGTTTCTCGATAACGGTCTCGAGCTGATTGCCAGGCGCAAGATCGGGCGGGCGATGATATCGCTATCCGATGAAAAAAATTATGTCGTCGCCATGGTGGTGCTGGAAAGCCGGGAGGGATGACCGGCAATGCCGGCGCGAATGCCGGTCAGGGATTCGCGGATCGGGACG
The DNA here is from genome assembly GCA_937980285.1 of uncultured Gammaproteobacteria bacterium. Taxonomy (GTDB): domain Bacteria; phylum Pseudomonadota; class Gammaproteobacteria. The sequence goes on from CALJQI010000404.1 coordinate 786, forward strand.
AAACTCCTTTTTTATCCATGATTTCGAGATATCGATCGACTTCCTGTTTAACCTCGGCAAGCTCGCTGTTGAGTTCCGCTACCGAGTCTTGCAGCGGCGTGTTGCTGTCGTGCGCCAGCCGTTGCTGAAAGCCGAGCACCGTGCGCCTTAAACGCGGCAGGCTGGCGTAACAGGTGACGCCGTGGAGTTTGTGGGCGATTGCCGCCAGCCTCGCCTGATCCTGTTGCTGCAGCGCTTTATCGAGCTGTTGCTGCTGGTCCGGTATATCGCGCTGTATGATTTCAAATATCTGCCTGAGCAAGGATTCGTTGTCCGCCGACAGCGATAGCGATCTGGCATAGTCCAGTGAGCAATCGTCGCTGGCTTCCGCTACCTGCGGCGATTGATCGCCAGCAGCGCGACGTTGTGGATTGCCATCGATCAGCGAGCGAAACCTGTCTTCGTCAATCGGCTTGCCAAGAAAATAATCGAAGCCGAGTTCCAGCAGGCGGTCGGCTTCGTCGTTCAATACGTTCGCGGTTAGCGCCACCACCGGTGTCTGGTCTTCGGGATTGTGCTCGCGCATCATTTGCAGCAGGCTGACGCCGTCGATATCGGGCATTTGAATATCGAGAATGATCAGGTCGAAAGACTGGCTGCGGTAAAGCTCGAAAGCCTTGCTGCCATGCTCGGCCTCGGTGACTTCATGTCCCCAGAGACGAATCAGCTCGCTCCCCAGTTTCAGGTTCACCTGATTGTCGTCAACCAGCAGCACCCGCTTGCTGTCCGATTTCTCGTTTTCGGCGGAGGAGTCCTCGCGATTCTCCTCGATCGGGTCGCTGTTGAGCAGTTCGGCGATTGAACGACTGGTATTGATGATGGAAACAAACTCGACGTTGGCCGGCTTCGAACCCGGATCCACGCCGCGGTCGTAATCCATCAGGATAATTCGAACCGGTCTCGCGAATCCTGTCTCGAGTACCCGCTCGAGGTCGATGCCGAGGTGGCGCAGGTCAAACACCAGCAGGTCGATGTATGCCAGGTTGCGCTGGATGCACTCGATAACTGGATCAATGCCGTCGATGTTCTCGATCAGGCTGCATTCGGTGTTGATGCCGGCGCGATCGAACAGCGTGCGCGTTTCCATCAAACAGGTATTGTCGGCGGCAAAAATCAGTGCCTTCAGCGGACTGCTTTCGGCGCCTGCCGATTCGATATCTTTTTGCGCAATCCTGAATGGCAGTTTGAGCACGAACTTCGATCCGTGTCCAGGCGCCGAATGCATGGTGATATCGCCACCCATCAGTGTTGCCAGGTTTTTGCTGATAACCAGTCCCAGTCCGGTACCGGCAAAGCGCCTCGAGTCGGAGCTCTCGACCTGGCTGAACGCCTGGAACAGGTTTTGCTGATCTTCCTCGGAGATTCCGATGCCGGTATCCTCGACGACAATCTCGATATCGATATTGTCCTGCTGCTGGTCTTCGATGCTGACCCTGATCACGACCCGCCCCTGGTCGGTAAACTTGATGGCATTACCGATCAGGTTCAGCAGGATTTGTTTCAGCCGCAGCTTGTCGCCAATCAGCCAGCGCGGCGTATCGCTGTAAATGATCAGGTTCAAATCGATATTCTTGGTGAGTACGTTGATAAAGAGAATATCCCGCGTCTGTTCGATGACCTCGTAGAGATCGAATTCTTCGTCGACGATGTGCAGCTTGCCGGATTCCATTTTGGAAAAATCCAGGATTTCGTTGACGATGTTGGTCAGATCGGATGTCGACTTCAACACGATATCGACATAACGCTGCTGCGAGCGATCCAGCTTCGACTGGCTTAACAGGCTGATAAACCCCTTGATGCCGTTTATCGGGGTGCGTATTTCATGACTCATGTTGGCCAGGAACTCGGATTTGCTGCGATTCGCGTTCTGCGCTTCGTCACGGGCGAAACCCAGCTCACGGTTTTTCGACTCCAGGTCGGTAATCGCCTCGTTGAGCTGCTGGGTCGCCTGCTGTATGCGTTGATTCAGGTGACGTCGATTCGTCAGCAGCGACTGGGTCATGCGGTTGAACCCTTTTTGCACCGCCCCGATTTCGTTTTCCTCGACCGGTTCGATGGTTTTGCCGAGCTGACCGGTTTCGACATATTTCAGGTGCTCCATCAGGCCAAAGATCGGCTGCGTTATACGGCGGCTTATGATCACCGTCAGACCGATCGCCATGATCAGGATCGAGACAAAAAAGACGATCGAGTCGAAAATGATTTCGCGCGCGGTCATTTCCAGCTGCTGTCTCGAAATGTACAGGTGCACCCAGCCGAGCGCGCTGGTCTGGCGACTGTCGTCGAAATCGGGTGCAAACACGTCCGAGTGCTCGATGCTCTGCGACAAAATGCTCTGGCGATAATAATAATAATCGGTGGAGATGGATTCGTCGAAGTCGCTTGCGGTGGATTCTGCCACCAGCGTGCCCTGCCGGTCGTAAACCGCGGCCTGAACGATATTGTTACTGCCGACCGACTGATCCAGCATGTACTGTATCTGGCCGTCGTTGCCGGTGAACAGGTTGAACTCGGAAGCGCCGGCTATCTGGCGAGCGATAATCTGCCCCTTGCTCTGTAGTAACTCGTTGGCCTGTTCGATGCTGTTGTCGATATGGTTGTAGGTAAAAAACAGGTCGATCAGGAACACCGGGATCAGGGTGATCATCAGGATCTGGTATTTAATGCCAAGCCGTTTCACGGTTCCAGCCTGTCGAGTGCGGAGCGCAATTTGCTCTCCATGGGAAGATCGATGCCCAGCGCGCGCGCAACCCTGCGATTGGTGGAAATCGAATAAAAACGGGCATGTTCATATTGCGGCGCCTTGTAGCCGGGATTTTGCAGGCGCTTGTTGACCAACAGCGCAAGGTGCCTGCCGATATCGGTGGGCGACGAGTAGATCGAGGCCAGGGCGCCTGATTTGACGTGGGCGGGGGAGTAGCTGATGACGGGTTTCCGGTTACGATAACTGGTCAATAAAACACCCTTGAGGCTGTCCCTGTTGTAAATCGACTGCCGCGGCAGCATCAGCAGTGCGTCGCTTTGTTCCAGCAATTGACGCAGAACGGGCAGCAGCTTATTGAACCGGTCGATTTGGTATTGCCGCAGTTCCAGTTGCAATTTCTCGAGTAATTTGGACTGTTTTTTCTCCAGTTTTATCGGCTGCTGCTCGAGGATGCCGACCGACTCGGCCGCAAGCACCAGCTGGCAAAAAGCCAGGTATCGATTCAGAGTTTGATCGAGCAACACCGCCGTCTGCTCCTTGCCTTCCAGGCGTTTGAATTGCTCGAAGGTGAGATAGGCGCTAATCGAGCGGGGCGGTTTGTCGAGGCTATTTACAGCCTCGGCGGCCGATTGTCCGAGGGTAACGTAGAGACTGCCGCTATCGCCGTCCCTGATGCTGTCAGCCAGGTCTTCGGTCATGATAACTTTGAATTGGAGCGCTTTATCGGCGTGGCTGGTCAGGGCTTCGATGCTTTGGGTAAAATACGCGTTATCGCTACTCTTGACGATAATGACCCGAGTCGCCGCCTGCTGCGCGAAAGCCATTCCGGCAAGCAGAAACAATATCCCGCCCAGTAATCCTTTATACCAGTTGTTAGTCACGATTCCATTCCTCACATTCGGCTAAAATCCACCCGATAGCCGCAGGTAAATCACCTGGTCATGTACATTCTCTTCTTCGTAATCCTCGAAATCTTCGAGCAGATTCTGCCCGATGAGTTCCATGTTGAGTTCATTATTCAGACGATAGATATAACGCAAATCCAGCCGCCTCGCGATCGGGATGTCGTCACGGCTGTCCAGCCAGCTGATTTCATCCTGGTAATAAAACGCCGTGGAAACTTCGTGTTTCCGGTTTATCCGATATAACAGGCTGAAGAAAGCCGTGAAGTCCGGGATCGATTCTTCGAAATTGTCATCCGTCGCTTTCGCATCGACGAGGCTGAACCCGGCGTTGAATCCCAACCGCTCACTGCCGGTATAACCAATACCGATTTCCAGTCCCCTGACCTCGCTGGTTTCGGCATTGGTGGCAGTGTCCACATCCTGTAACCCGAAAGGCGGCACCAGGACCTGGATTTCTGTCTCGATGATATGATTGCTGATTTCATAGCTGAACAGCTTGATATCGGTTTCGAAGCCGGAGGCTAGCTGGCTGCGCAGCCCGATTTCGTAGGATTCGATATCCTCGGGTTCTATATCGCTGTTGCCCAGCCAGGTCGGTACGATGATAGTTCCGATTCCCGGGACGTTAGCCATGAACTCGGTTGCGCCATCGTGCTCGTACAGGATGGGGTTGCGTTTGGCGGCCGAGGCGACCAGCCTGAGCGCATGGTTGGCGCCGAATTTACGGATCAGCGAAATCCGCGGTGAATCCTCTGTCGAAGTCAGGTCCGAATCTTCCACCATGACGCCCAGGTCGAGTAGCCAGTTGTCATCGATGCGCCATTCGATGCCGCCGAAAACGCGCCTGGAGTCGACGCTGTGGTAGCTATCGTCGTTTAGCAGGAATAGCGATTTGACCTGGTCCTGGCGCAGGTTGCCGCCGTAAACCAGGCGTACGCTGCCGCCGACGGCGTCGGTCTGGTTGAATTCGAGGTCGGTACGCTTCGAAACGCGGTCGAAATCGATGAAAGTGGTGACGTTGTTGATGCCGTTGAAAGTTAATGGCCCGGGGTCGAAATGATCGGTTACTTCCTGTTCGGTATGCGTGAGTCGCGCGATCGAGCTGCTCGTATCCCGGACCGCTTCCCACTGCAGGTTGAAGTAACTGTTTTGTGCCTCTTCGCTGCGCTCGAGATCTGTTGAGTCTCCGGACGTGGGCGGGAATCCACGGCCGACCCTGCCGTCGCTGGTGCCAAGTTGCAGCGTCCACAACTGGTTGCGGCTTGCGCCTATGTCCATGCGAAAGTTTGCCTTCGAGGTGCGGCGCGAATCGTTGATGTCGGCAAATCCGCCGTCGGCAAAGGTACCGAGGCTGAGGCGCCAGTCGACAGCCCCGTGCTGGTGCCCGATGCGCAGGTAGCTATCTTCGATGTCGGGATTTGCGTTGTCGCTCACGGTTACCGAATAGCTGGTGCCGACGTCTTCGGCGGCGTGACGGGTGATGATATTGATCGTCGCCAGAAACGCGTTGGCGCCGTAGGTAACCGCGTTCGGACCGCGAATTACCTCGATGCGTTCGATATCTTCGATCAGTAACGGCAGGTTCGACCAGGGAACGCCGCCGAAGGAGGGAATAAAAACCGATCTGCCGTCGATCAGCACCTGGATCATGTTGCCGAACTCCCTGCCGAGGCCGTGATAGGTAACCACCGGTGTTTGTCCGCCGTGGTAACCGACCACGAAGCCCGGGACCAGGCGCAACAGGTCGGCGACTTCGCGCATGCCCGAGGCCTCGATCATTTCGCGATCGATGACGCTGACGCTGGCGGGTGATTCAAGCAGCGGTTTCGCCATCCTGGAAACGGTTAGTATGAGTGGGCCGTCGGCGAAGAAATCGTCGGCAGGGGTGGTGTCGCTTTGCGCCTGGGCCGATAAATGCATCAGCGCCAGTGTTAGCAGGAATATTCTGCAGAATAATGGCAAGGAAGACTCCCTGTTACCCAGAAATCGCTTATCTGCGATTCCCTGTTAAAGTAAAATACTGTGTTTCGGACTTCCCATCTCGGATTGGACTTTTTATTAGTTTATGTTTTTGCAGGATTATATCGGAAATACCCCCCTGGTGACATTACAGCGTCTCGGCGCCGGCGAAGGTAACAGGCTGTCGGTAAAGCTGGAGGGCAACAACCCGGCCGGATCGGTCAAGGACCGTCCCGCATATAGCATGATCCGGCACGCGGAGGAGCGCTCGGAAATTAAACCCGGCGACAGGCTGGTCGAAGCCACCAGCGGCAATACCGGTATCGCGCTGGCCATGGTCGCGGCCATGCGCGGCTACCACATGACCCTGGTGATGCCGGACAACATGAGTCACGAGCGGCTATCGACCATGCGCGCCTACGGCGCCGAAATAATCCTGGTGAGCCAGGAAGAGGGCATGATCAAGGCGCGCGACATTGCCGAGGAGATGAATGCCAGCGGTCAGGCGAAGATGCTCGATCAGTTTGCCAACGCCGACAATCCGCTAGCGCATTACGAGACCACGGGGCCGGAAATCTGGCGTCAGACCGAACATCGGCTAACCCATTTTGTCAGCGCCATGGGCACTACCGGCACCATCATGGGCTGCTCGCGTTACTTTCGCGAAGTGAATCCCGATATCCGGATTATCGGCGTCCAGCCGACCGACGGTTCATCCATTCCCGGCATACGGCGCTGGCCGCCCGAGTATGTGCCGAAAATTTACCAGCCGCGTGAAGTGGATGAGATCATCGATGTATCGCGCGAGGAAGCCGAAGTGTATACCCGCGAACTGGCGGCAAAAGAGGGGATTTTCTGCGGTATTTCCTCGGGCGGCGCGGTCTGCGCCAGCCTGCGCCTGGCGCTGACGCTGCGCGATGCCAACATCGTGACGATTATCTGCGATCGCGGCGATCGTTACCTGTCCACCGAGGTATTTCAGTCGTGTTGATACGGACCCCTGCATGAACGTTTTCGTTTTTGATATTGAAACCATTCCCGATATCGATGGCTGTCGCAGGCTGTATGATTTGCACGGGCTTTCCGATGACGATGTCGCTCGAGCGGTGTTTCAGATGCGTCGCCAGAAGGCGGGCAACGAATTTCTGCGCCATCATTTGCATCGCATCGTCGCGATATCGGCAGTGTTGCGTACGCGCGACCAGGTCAAGGTCTGGTCGCTGGGCACGGCCGAGTCCGACGAGCAGGATTTGCTGCAGCGCTTTTTCAGCGGCATCGAACGTTATACGCCGCGGCTTGTTTCGTGGAACGGCGGCGGTTTCGACTTGCCGGTAATTCACTATCGCAGCCTGCTGTATCCGATCGATGCCGCGCATTACTGGGAGACGGGTCAAAACGACACCAGCTTTCGCTACAACAATTATCTCAGCCGCTATCACGAGCGGCATACCGACCTGATGGACGTGCTGGCCGGGTTTCAACCGCGCGCCAATGCGCCGCTGGATGAAATCGCCAGCCTCTGCGGTTTCCCCGGCAAAATG
>CALJQI010000405.1 GCA_937980285.1 uncultured Gammaproteobacteria bacterium
TTTTTTGGTGTGAGAATCGACAAAAAACCAGTCCTCGGCATCGAAATCGACCCTGAGCGCGACCAGGTGGCCACCCCAGACACAACCGCCGTCGAGCGCAAAATATCGCCCGTAACAGCCAACCGGCAGCGTAGACCAATGGCCGAACATCACGCGCAGGTCCTCGCGTAGCCGCGCATTACAATGGAACCAGGGGGTCAGGTTTGTGCGCAGGTATCGTCGCTCCACACGATTGACGGTGAAGTTGAGTTTTCCCAGCCTGTCGATATAGCGCATCCGGGTGAAGGCATTGGTAATGAAACGCAGTCGTTTGTTGCCCGTGAGTTCATCCGACCAGGCGCCGGGTTTGTTGCCATACATCTTTTTGAAAAACCGCCGGGCCTCGCCGCCACGCAGAACCGATTCGACCTCCGCGGCGAGCTTCCTTGCCTTGCTCAGCCCCCATTCGGGATGAATGCCGGCATGCACCACCACCGATTTGTGCCGCTTGTCATAATGCAGCAGGGGCTGCGACTGCAGCCAGTGCATCAGTTCATCACGGTCGGGGCTTTTGAGTACTTTCTGCAGATCGCGAGAGATACGAACCTTGTTTACGCCGTGGTGAAGCGCCAGCAAATGCAGATCATGATTACCGAGTACGGTGAGCGCGCTTTTTCCCAGTGACTTGACGAAACGCAGGGTTTGCAGGGATTCAGGACCACGGTTTACCAGGTCGCCGCAAAACCACAGGGTATCGACAGCGGGATCGAATTTCACCTTTTCGAGGAGTCTGCAGAGCTCGCTGTAACAGCCCTGGACGTCGCCTATCGCGTAAATTGCCACTGACGTAAACGTCTAGTGCAGTACCCGGGGTGTCGACAGCACGAACTCGTCGATTTCGGCGTCGAAGTGCGAGCCATCGTCGGCCAGCATTTGATAGCTGCCTTTCATCGTGCCAACCGCGGTTTCGAGCCTGGTACCCGAGGTATAAACGAACTGTTCTCCCGGTTTCAACAGCGGCTGCTCGCCGACAACGCCGTCACCGCGGACTTCCTGTACTTTCTGATTGGAATCGGTAATCACCCAGTGGCGGGTTAACAGCTGCGCCGCCTGCCTGCCCCGGTTCTGAATCGTAATGGTGTAGGCAAAAACGTAATAATTCTGTTCGGGATTCGACTGATCCTCGATATACCGGGTTTCGACGTCGACCTCGATATTATTTAGATCTGGTTCATTCATCTAATCTACATATTCCCCTGGTAGCAGGGCCGTATTATACCGCGACCGCCGCCTTGATGTGTTCGTGGAACTGGTAATTTTCGAGTTCGAAATCCTCGAAGCTGAATCCGAAGAGGTCATCCACCGCCGGATTCAGCCGCATGGTCGGCAGCGCGAACGGCTCGCGTTCGAGCTGCAGGCGCGCCTGCGACAAATGATTGGTATAGAGATGGGCGTCGCCCAGCGTGTGCACGAAATCGCCCGCCTCGAGACCGGTTACATGGGCCACCATCATCAACAATAGCGCGTAGGAAGCGATATTGAACGGCACGCCGAGAAAGATGTCCGCGCTGCGCTGGTAAAGCTGGCAGGACAGTCGCCCATCGGCGACATAGAACTGGAAGAAAGCGTGACAGGGCGGCAGCGCCATGTTTTCGATTTCTCCGACGTTCCAGGCGCTGACGATCAGGCGGCGCGAATCCGGGCTGTTCCTGATATTGTCGAGGAGTTGTTGTATCTGGTCTATCACATGCCCGTCGGGCGCACGCCAGGAACGCCATTGCGCCCCGTAAACGGGCCCCAGGTCACCGTTTTCATCGGCCCATTCGTCCCATATCCGCACCTTGTTCTGCTTCAGGTAGGCAATATTGGTATCGCCCTGCAGGAACCACAGCAACTCGTGGATAATCGAATGCAGGTGGAGCTTCTTGGTCGTGATCAGCGGAAAACCCTGGGCCAGGTCGTAGCGCATCTGGTAGCCGAAAACCGACAGCGTGCCGGTACCGGTGCGGTCTGTCTTCTCGCTACCGTGGTCGAGCACATGCCGCATCAGGTCAAGATATTGCCGCATTTTGGTTCCTTCTCGCCAGTATCAACAGGATAAGCCCAACTATAATCATTGGCACCGATAATACAATGCCCCGGGTTAACCAATCGGTGCCGAGCAGATAGCCGATATGGGCATCCGGCAATCGAATGAACTCGACGCCGCTGCGGGCGAGACCGTAAAGCAATAAAAATATCCCGGTAATCGTCATCGTCGGCCGCGGTTTTGCCGACAGCAGCCACAGCACGACGAACAAAATCACCCCTTCGAACAGCATTTCGTAGAGCTGCGTCGGGTGACGCGCGCTAAAGCACAGGGGTCCGGCGTAGTCGACATAGCGGTCAGGCGGAAACTGCTCGCAGGACAGCTTCATCGCCCACGGCACCTTACCCGGCGCGCCCCACAGCTCGGCGTTTAAAAAGTTACCGAGACGACCGGCGGCAAGCCCCAGGGGCACCAGCGGCGCGATGAAATCGGTGAGCTCGAAATATCGGCAGCCTAGCCTGCGGCGATAGAGCTCCATTGCCAGCGCCACGCCGATGAATCCCCCATGGAACGACATGCCGCCCTCCCAAATCTTGAACAGGTAGAGCGGATTTTGTAGAAAACTGTCGAAATTGTAGAAAAGCACCGAACCGATGCGCCCGCCGAGCACCACGCCGAGCGCGCCGTAGAAAATGAGGTCGTCGACCTGCTCCGGTTTCGCCGGTGTCCAGTCGAGGCCTGCACGTCGTTTACCCAGCCACCAGGCGCTGGCGAAGGCGAACAGGTACATCAAACCATACCAGTGGACCTTGACCGGCCCTAGCGAGACGGCGACGGGATCTATCGAGGGAAATGCTATCATTGCGGAAATATCTGGTTCAAACTCATGGGCCTGCCTGGGCAGGGTGTTATTATCGCACGGACTCAAACGGAATGCAGACAAATGCCTAACGCGCTCGGCGAAGAATCCAGCCCTTACCTGCGCCAGCACGCCGATAACCCGGTGGACTGGCTGCCCTGGTCGCAGCAGACGCTCGATCTGGCGCGTGAGCAAAACAAACCCATCCTGCTGTCGATCGGCTATTCCGCCTGCCACTGGTGCCACGTGATGGCGCACGAATCCTTCGAGGACGAGGCGACCGCGGCACTGATGAATCGGCACTTCGTCAATATCAAGGTCGACCGCGAGGAACGACCCGATATCGACCGCATCTACCAGACCGCACATCAGCTGATGGTGCAGCGCCCGGGCGGCTGGCCGTTGACGATGTTCCTGACGCCGGTGGATCAGCTGCCGTTTTTCGGCGGCACCTA
>CALJQI010000406.1 GCA_937980285.1 uncultured Gammaproteobacteria bacterium
AGCGCGCCGACATCGCCCATGAAAACCTGCGCCGGGTAAGTGTTGAACCATAGAAAACCGAGGCCCGCACCGACCAGCGCGCCGCAAAATACGACCATTTCGCCGACCCCGGGAACGTAGGGAATGCCGAGATAGTTGGAAAAGTTAAAATTGCCGGTGAGATAGGCAAAAACGCCGAGCGCGCCGCCGACCAGCACTGTCGGCAGGATCGCCAACCCGTCGAGGCCGTCGGTCAGGTTGACCGCGTTACTGCTGCCGACGATGACAAAATAGGTCAACACCACGTATATCCAGCCGAGATCGATCAAAATATCCTTGACGAATGGCACAATTAGCTGGGTTTCTATCGGGAACTGGGCGGTATGGTAAAGCGCCAGCGCGGCGCTCAGGCCGATAACCGATTGCCAGAAATACTTGGCTTTCGCCGACAAGCCTTTGGAATTGCCGTAAACGATTTTCTTGAAGTCATCGATCCAGCCAATAATGCCAAAGCCGATGGTGACAAACAGCACTACCCAGACAAAACGCGACGACAGGTCGCTCCACAGCAGCGTGCTGGTGACGATGGCGACCAGGATCAGCGCACCGCCCATGGTCGGCGTGCCGGCCTTGGAGAAATGACTCTCGGGACCATCGTTGCGTACGCTCTGTCCGATCTTGTAACTGCTCAGGTAATTGATCATTACCGGTCCGACGATGAGCGAAATCAGTAGCGCGGTCAGCACACCGAGAATGGTGCGCATCGTCAGGTACTGAAATACGTTGAAACCGCCGTAAAACTGCGTGAGATACTCCGACAAGCTATACAGCATTGACATCTCCCCCGTTAAACGATTGGTTCAGCAATGCCAGCAGCCGCTCCATGCCGGCCGAACGTGAACCCTTGACCAGCAGATTCACACCCTGGTGAATCTGCGACAGAATGGCTTCAGCCATTTCTTCCATGCGCTCGAAACAGTAGCCCGAGGCGCCGAATTCCCGGCTCGCGACACAGCTCAACTCGCCGATAGCGAACAGTTTTTCCACGCCCAGCTCGCGCGCAAGCCGTCCGGCCTGGCGATGAATATCCTCGGCTTCGCTGCCGAGTTCCGCCATGTCTCCAAGCGCCAGCCAGGGCGCTCCCGGTAGCGAGCACAGCACCTTGATGCCGGCTTCCAGCGAATCGGGATTGGCGTTGTAGCTGTCGTCGATCAGGCGGCTGCGGGCCGGACCGGGCAGCATCTGCAGTCGGCCACTGACCCCGGAAAAGCCGGCAAGACTTGCGACCGCGGTTTCGAATTCGATACCGGCCAGAATCGCCAGCGACACCGCGGCCAGCGCGTTGCGCGCATTGTGTTCGCCCAGCACGCCGAGCGCACAGGCGCGGATTTCGCCGCGGTAGCTGAATTCGACCCGCAGGGCCTCGTCGACCAGCGACCAACTGGCGCCGACATCGGCGCTGTTATCCATGCCGCAGGTCACTTGCCTGCTCGCGCCGCAGATCTCATGCCAGTACTGGCTGGCGACTTCGTCGGCGTTGAACAGGGCCTGCTGCTTGCTGCCGCAATAGGCGTAAAGCTCGCCCTTGGCCTCGATCACGCCCTGCACGTCGCCGAAGCCGGCCAGGTGCGCGGCGGCGACATTGTTGACGTAGACGATGTCCGGTTCGGCGATCTCGGCAAGGCGCGCGATTTCGCCGCGATGATTGGCGCCCATTTCGATAATCGCATAACGATGTTCAGGCGCGAGGTCAAACAGGGTCAGCGGTACGCCGATATCGTTATTGAGGTTACCGCGAGTGGCCAGCGATGAAGCCTGTTTCGCCTGAATCTGGAACAGCATTTCCTTGACCGTGGTCTTGCCATTGCTGCCGGTCAGCGCGATCACGCAGGGCTTGCAGTGGTGACGCCAGTAGTTGGCCACCTGCCCCAACGCCTGCTTGCAGTCGGCAACCTCGATCTGTGCAATGTCGCCCGCCTGGGGTCGCTGCACCAGCGCCGCCACGGCGCCGTTGCGACGGGCGGAGTCGACGAATTTGTGGCCGTCGAAATTGGGCCCCTCGATAGCGACGAATAACTTGCCCTCACAGGACTGGCGCGAATCGATGGTTACGCCGGCGAAGTCGATGTCCGGCACGCTGCCCGGATCCACTCCGAGCACCGCCGCCAGCGTCGGTAACGAAAGCTTAATCATGTTTCACCTGCTGAAGCCTGCCGACCACGTGACGATCGCTGAACGGCCTGCGTTCATTGCCGACGATCTGCTCCTGTTCATGTCCCTTGCCGGCGATTACCACCAGGTCTTCGGCGCCGGCCTGCGACAGCGCGTATTCGATCGCCGCCTGGCGATTGTGCACCACGCAAGCCTGATCGGGGCGCTGCATGCCGGCCAGTATTTCGCTAACAATTTTCTCCGGCGATTCGTTACGCGGGTTATCGTCGGTGACGATGACCCGGTCGGCCAGCTCCTCCACCGCTCGGCCCATGCCGCTGCGTTTGCCCTGGTCGCGGTCGCCACCGCAGCCGAATACGCACCACAGTTGGCCGGCGGTATGCTCGCGGGCTGCCGCCAGGCAGGCGCGCAGGGCCTGCTCGGTATGCGCGAAATCGACCACCGCCGAGGCCCTGTCGCGGCCGCCGCTGAATTTTTCCATGCGCCCGGGTATCGGCTTCAAATCCTTCACCGCGAGTTCGAGCTGGCTGTAATCCAGCCCCAGCGCCACCAGCGTGGCAATGCAGGCAAGCGTATTCTCGACGTTGAAGCGGCCGATCAGGGCGGTAACCGCGGTGACTTCGCCCAGCGGCGTGATCGCGCAAACGTTTTGCCCGCTGGCGGTTATTTCGCAGGACTTCAGCCGAACCTCCGCTTCGGGCAGATTCTTGCTCATGACCGAGTAGCGATACAGCGACTCCTGCTCGACCGACAGGCTCAACTGCAGGCCGAAGGCGTCGTCGGCGTTGACCACGCGCCCGGAAAGCTCAAATTCATGAAACAGGCGCGCCTTGGCCGCGGCGTAGGCCTCGTGGCTGCCATGGTAGTCGAGGTGGTCGCGTCCGAGGTTGGTCAGTACCGCGATATCGAAATCGCAGCCGTTGACGCGAAACTGTTCGAGCGCATGCGAGGAAACTTCCATCACCACGTACTCGCAGCGCTGCTGCTGAAACTGGTAGAGCCGCGATTGCAGGCTGACCGCATCGGGCGTGGTCAGCGAATCCGGCGTCAACTGGTTGGCGATGCCGTAGCCAAGCGTACCGATACTGGCGCAGCGCCTGTCGATACGGGTCAGCGCCTGGGTTACCAGGTGGGCGACGCTGGACTTGCCGTCGGTACCGGTGATACCGACGATGGTCATCGCGCAACCGGGATCTCCAAAAAAACGGCTTACGATATGGCCGTTGGCGCGGTCGAGCTGGTCGATTCCGATCCAGTACGCGTCGACCTGTTTGCGCAACAGGGGAATACGCTGCTGCGTATAGGGATCGGAGGCATCGTAGATCACCGCCACAGCGCCTGCCTTGACCGCGTCGATGGCGTAGTCGATGCCGTTGGACTTGATGCCCGGCAGCGCGACGAACGCCGAGTTGGCGGTAATCTGGGCGCTATTGCTGGCGATGTTGAAGATTTCTATCGCGGGCACCGGATCCTGTATTTCGAATCCGGCCAGCAGCTCGGTCAGGATCATGCCGGGAATTTTGACGTTCGCCATCATGCCCCCTTGTCCTTGTTGTGGGCCAGCGTCGGCAGGTTATCGGGAGCAACGTCGAGAATACGCAGCGCATTCGAGATCACTTCCTGGAACACCGGCGCCGCGACCACACCGCCGTAGTAACCATTCTGCGTGGGTTCGTCGATCATCACCGCCATCACCAGGCGCGGGTCGCTGGCCGGGGCGATTCCGGCAAACACCGAGACATAGTCATCTTTCTGGTAACCGCCGGCGATACTCTTTTTCGCGGTCCCGGTCTTGCCCGCGACCAGGTAACCGTCGACAGCTGCCTGCTGCGCGGTGCCGCTGGGCCCGACCACCTCGGTCATCATGCTGAGCAGTTGGCGCGCGGTGGCGGCTTTCATCACGTGCCGGGAAATCTCGTTTTCGCGGTAATCGGCGGGCTCCTTGCGCAACAGGCTCAATTCCGGCAGACGGCCCTGGTTGGCGATCACGGCGTAAGCGCGCGCCAGCTGGGTAATCGACAGCGACATGCCGTAACCGAATCCCATGGTGGCGTGATCCAGCGGTTGCCATTGATCGAAATGGCGGAAATAGCCGGAGGACTCGCCGGGAAAGGCGACTCCCGAGGACTCGCCGAAGCCGTAATCACTGAAACTCTGCCACAATTCCTCGCGCTCCAGCGACATCGCGATACGCGAGGCGCCTACGTTACTCGATTTACGCAGAATGGCGGGCAGATCGAGCACGCCGTAGTTGCGAATATCCTTCACCGGATGCCCGCTGACCATGATGTATCCCGGCGAGGTATCGATACTGCTGCCGCTGTTATAACGGCCGCGATCGAGCGCCGCCGCGATGGTGAACGGCTTGATCGCCGATCCCGGCTCGAAGACATCGGTCAGGGCACGATTTCGAAGCTGCTCGGGCGCCATCGAAGTACGACGATTGGGGTTGTAAGACGGCTGGTTGACGATCGCCAGCACCTC
>CALJQI010000407.1 GCA_937980285.1 uncultured Gammaproteobacteria bacterium
AAAAACTCGGTCATTTCGATGGGGGTTTACATCGGTCAAAGCACCAAGATTTACAACCGCGAAAGCGGCGAGGTGAGCTACGGCCGTATTCCCGCAGGTTCGGTCGTGGTATCCGGCAACCTGCCCGCCGACGACGGCAGCCATAGCCTTTACTGCGCGGTCATCGTAAAGCAGGTCGACGAGAAAACCCGCGCCAAGGTAGGCATCAACGAATTGATTCGAAACATTTGAATACGATGACCTCGAGCCCGGTAAAACTGTACGGCATCGCCAACTGCGACACCATCAGGAAAGCCAGGAACTGGCTGGATGGCAATGCGATCGCCTTCGATTTTCACGATTACCGCAAACAGGGCGTCGATATGGTGCTGCTGCAGTCGATGGCGGCATCACTCGGCTGGGAGATCATGCTGAATCGACGCGGCACCACCTGGCGGGCCCTGCCCGATGCGGTTAAAAACAGTATCGATCGAGACTCGGCGCTACAGCTGATGCTGGAAAACCCGGCCATCATCAAACGCCCGATCCTTGACAGCGGCAATCAGATTTTTATCGGTTTCAACGATCAACAATACCAGGAAATTTTCGACCAGGCATGAGCAGCGCAACCATACAACTGGCCTCCGAGCTGATCGCGAAGGCCTCGGTGACACCGGATGACGCCGGATGTCAGGCGATGCTGATCGAACGACTCGGCCGCATCGGTTTTGAATGTGAAACCATGGTTTTCGACGATGTCACCAACCTGTGGGCGCGCCGCGGGCGGGACGGGCCGCTGCTGGCCTTTGCCGGTCATACCGACGTGGTGCCGCCCGGCCCGCTGGAGAAATGGCATAGCGATCCGTTCCTGCCTGAAATACGCGACGGCGTGCTTTACGGCCGCGGCGCCGCGGATATGAAATCCAGCATCGCGGCTATGGTCACCGCCTGTGAAAGATTCGTCGATCAGCATGCCGATCACTACGGGTCGATCGCGCTGCTGATTACCAGCGACGAGGAAGGCATCGCCATCAACGGCACCGTCAAGGTCATCGAGGCGCTGGAAGCGCGCGGTGAAAAGATCGACTGGGCGCTGATCGGCGAGCCATCCAGCCACGAGCATGTCGGCGACGTCTGTAAGAATGGCCGCCGCGGCTCGATCGGCGCCAGGCTCGTAATTCACGGCGTACAGGGTCACGTGGCTTACCCGCACAAGGTCGACAACCCGATTCACCGGGCGATGCCGGCGCTGCACGACCTGGCCCGACACGAATGGGACCAGGGCAACCAGTTTTTTCCGCCGACCAGCCTGCAGATTTCCAACCTCAACGCCGGCACCGGCGCGCACAATGTCGTCCCCGGCCACGCCGAAGTACTGTTCAACCTGCGTTACTCGACCGAGATAGACGCCGAGCAGATTATCGGAACCACGAAAGCGATTCTCGACAAGCACGAGCTCGATTACGATATCGACTGGAAAATTTCGGGTTACCCGTTTCTGACGGCTGAAGGCGAATTGCTACAGGCGGCGCAACAGGCGATCAGGAAGCACACCGGGCTTAACACCGACCTGCAAACTACCGGCGGCACCTCCGACGGTCGCTTCATCGCGCCCACCGGCGCGCAGGTGCTCGAACTGGGGCCGGTTAACGACTCCATCCACAAGATCAACGAGCACGTCGACACCGGCGATCTCGACACGCTATCCGACATTTACCAGAGCATTCTCGAGAACCTGCTAACCGACATGCCTGACCACGCTTCGTCGTGAGGCCTGCCGGCTAAATTGATGCCCGTCACCGGTCGATTCGCTCCCTCCCCTTCGGGTCCATTGCATTTCGGCTCGCTGGTGGCGGCACTGGCAAGCTTCTGCCAGGCAAGATCGCAACAGGGGCGCTGGCTCCTGCGCATCGAGGATGTCGACACGCCACGCGTGGTCAGCGGCGCCGCAGACCAGATTCTGCACGACCTGGAAGCCTTCGGTTTCAGCTGGGATGGCCCCGTCCTGTACCAGAGCGATCAATTCGAGCGCTACCGTTATTACCTCGAAAAACTGCTCGCCGAAGGCAGCGCCTTTGCCTGTGAATGCAGCCGCCGCAGCCTGCGCGAACAGGGCGTCGACAGCGGGCCGCTGGGGCAAATCTATCCCGCTAACTGCCGCCATAAAAACCTGTCGCCCGAAGGCCATTCGATTCGACTCAATACCGAGTCCGCAACCTCGGTCGCATTTGTCGACCAGGTCTACGGTCGTTTCGAAATGAACCTGCCGGCGACGGTCGGCGATTTCGTGCTCAGGCGAGCCGACAATATCTATGCCTACCATCTCGCGGTGGTCGTCGACGACGAATTACAGGCTGTTAACGAAGTGGTACGCGGCGCCGATCTGCTGGAAAATACCTGTTTGCATATCTTGCTGCAGCAACGGCTCGGGTTTTCCAGCCCGCGCTACCTGCATGTCCCGCTGGTCAACAACGCCCTCGGGGTAAAACTCAGCAAGCAAACCGGCGCCAGCCCCATCGATCACGAAAATACGGCGCGGCAATTACTGGCAGCACTGGAGCATCTCGGCCACAGCCCCGAGGCCGGGTTACGAAACTGCCGCCCTGACGAAGTGCTCGACTGGGCTACGGCCAACTGGAATCCCGTCAGAATCCCCGCGCTGCCGGCAACCAGTGCGGAAGCAATCGAGGATTAGTCCCTTTCATCCGCCTGACGGCCGCTCGTTTATAGCGCCTCTAACCTGTTAAACGGCGAAGCGACGACCAGTTTAACTAACGCGGCTGGTCGCGACCCTGACTGCACCCATCCGCGGCGCCCTCTAAAAATATCGATAACCCGGTCGAGATTTGTCCCGCTTCGATAAAGCGCTAAACTAGACGCTTCCGGAGTCGAACAAGCCAGGTGATAAAAATGCTCAAATCCGCAGGCGACCTGATCAAGGAAGCGCAACGGCACATCGAATGCGTGGACGTACAAACCGCCAAGAAAATCTACGATACCAGTCCCGACGCGGTTATCGTCGACGTGCGCGAAGCACACAAGGCGGAGGAATCGAAGCTATCGAACTCGATCAATATTTCGCGCGGCGTGCTGGAGTACGACGTGCACAAGGAATGCCCCGACGCCAATACCGTCATCATTACCCACTGCGCCGGCGGCGGGCGCGCGTCGCTGGCGGCGCACTCGCTGAAGCAACTCGGCTATAACCGGGTTTACGCGATTACCGCGCCCTTCGAAGAAATCAAGAAAGTGTTCGGTTAGCCTGCATAGGGCATGCAGGCTAGCGGGTCATTTGACCTGGTCGATGGTCAGCGCAACCTCTGCCGGTGGATTAGCGCTGCTAATGGAGCCTACCTCGGTGAAAAAGTCTCCGCTTTGCGCTACCGGTTTACCGCTAAACGATACCCTCGCGCCAACGATGACCTGGTCGAAAGACGACAGCTTGAGGGCCGGCATCATGGCATCGGAATCGCTTAAGGCGAGCGAGGCGGGCAAATCCCTGAGCTGCATTTTTTTAACCGCAAGCGGCATCGGCGGCCCCTGCATCGCCTTGGCATAAACGAAAACCACGGCATCGGGGCTGGCCCTGGCGCGCAATTCAGCACTGATATCGACCGCGACCTGGATGTTGCTGCCAGCGCCCGCGGACGGGGCTGCGGCCGTGGTCAGTTCGGGGTCGCGCTGCTCGAGCATGTGCAACATGTTTTTGATTTCGCGCGTCGACTCGGGGTCATCCGCTATCAGGGGTAACAGCTGCGTCCAGTAGCGATGCGCCGAGCCGTAATCCTCGCGCTGTTCGGCAGCCATTCCGGCCAGCCACAAACCGTTCGGGAATCGTGGCGCCAGTTTCAACCCCTGCTGCACCAGCGCCTCCGGTTCGCCCAGCAGGTTGCCATTGTTTTTCATCGCCAGCGCATCCGCGAGCGCAAACAGGATGCCGGGTTCGTTGGCCATCAAGTCGTTACTGCGTTGATACGCGGTCACGGCTTCTGCATAGCGATTTTGCGTCATCATTGCCCGGCCCAGCATAAACCAGCCCTCGGCATCGTCGGGATTATCGCGCAGTCTCTCCTTGATCCGGATTTCCATTTCCTCGAGCGACATCTGCGGCGCGGCCGCGGTGGTGGTCGGATGCGGTGACGCGGCGCTCGCCAGTACCGGGTTCTCGATAACGCGGTACTCGCCAAAGACCATGTAGAGCGCGACACTGGCCACGGGAATGACCAGCATGACCACCAACGCCATCCATTTGCCGCGAGTTTTCTGATCTTCCTGCCCGCCGCTATCGAGCTCCAGCGCAAGCGCGGTTTGCAGATCGACATAGGCGCTATCGAAACCGGCCTGATCGATTTCACCTTCGGCCAGCTGGGTTTCCAGTTGCTGCTTTTTCTCGCGCGCGATCTGGATGTTTTGCTGCTGGCGCTGGTCGTCCTGCTGGCCGCGAGCGGCGCGCAGCAAGGGCAGCAGCAGAATGACGAGCGCAAGCGCGATCAATACAATGGCGAATATCCAGAAAATCATTTATCAGGCTCGTTGGTTGTCAGTACCGGCGTCCCCGCCGGATACGTCTTTGTTCTCG
>CALJQI010000408.1 GCA_937980285.1 uncultured Gammaproteobacteria bacterium
ATCGGATACGTCGGCATCGGTTTCGTTACTCGCTTTCACGTAGGTGCCGATGCCGCCGTTCCAGAGCAGGTCTACCGGCGCCTTGAGAATATTGATGATCAACTCGTCGGGTGTCAGGTGCTCTTCCTTGCAATGCAGTAGCTGCTGCATCTGCGGCGTCAAATCGATGCGCTTGGCCTTGCGCGAAAATACGCCGCCGCCCTTGCTGATCAGGCGCTTGTCGTAGTCGTTCCAGGTCGATCGCGCGAGCCCGAACATGCGTTGACGCTCTTTGAAGCTCTTGCGCACGTCGGGGCTGGGATCGAGGAAAATATGCATATGATTGAAGGCCGCGACCAGCTGTATACACGGCGACAGCAGCATGCCGTTGCCGAATACGTCTCCCGACATATCGCCGATGCCGACCACTGTGAATTTCTCTTTTTGAATATCCTTGCCCAGGCCGCGGAAATGACGTTTGACCGACTCCCAGCCGCCGCGCGCCGTAATGCCCATTTTCTTGTGGTCGTAACCTTGCGAACCACCTGAAGCAAAGGCGTCCTCGAGCCAGAAATCATGCTGCTCGGAGATACCGTTGGCAACGTCGGAAAACGCGGCCGTGCCCTTGTCGGCGGCAACCACTAGATAAGGATCGGGATCGTCGTGAACCCGGGTTTGCAATGGTTGCGTGATCTCGTTGCCGATACGGTTATCGGTCAGTTCCAGCAGTGAATTGATATACAGCGAGTAACAGGCCTGGACTTCCGCGTAAACCTCGCTCGGTGCAACGCTGGCGATTTGCTTGGTGATGAATCCGCCCTTGGAGCCGGCGGGCACGATGACGGCGTTCTTCACCATCTGCGCTTTCATCAGGCCGAGTACCTCGGTGCGGTAATCCTCGCGCCGGTCCGACCAGCGGATGCCGCCGCGTGCGACTCGGCCGCCGCGCAGATGAATACCCTCGAAGCGCGCGGCGTATACATAAATCTCACAAAAAGGGCTGGGTTTCGGCAAACGCTCGACGCGCCGCGAGTCGAGCTTGAAGCTGATGTGCCCGGTGCCTTGAGTATCATGCTGAAAGTAATTGGTGCGCACGGTGGACTCGACCAGGTTCAGCATGCGTTTGTAAATCAGGTCGTGATCGAGCGATTCGATATCGTGCAGCTTTTGCCGGATCTGTTCGAACAGCTCGAGATAGGAATCCCGCTCGACCCGGTGCGGATCGAACTTGTGCAGGAAACTTCGCACCAGCAGCAGCGTGATATCGGGATAGCTGTTAAGCGTTTCGATAATGTATTCACGGCTGTGAGGAAAGCGGACCTGCTGAAGATAGGCGGTATAGGCGCGCAGGATCTGGATGTTTTCCGCCTTGATACAGGCACTGAACAACAGGTGGTTGAAGTCGTCGTTCTCGCTTCGATGCTGCCAGATACTTTCGAACAGCTGGCTGAAAAACTGCGGAATTTTTTCCCTGTCGACATCGCAGATGTTGGCGCCGTTGCCGAGGGTGAAATGATTGATCCAGTAATTCCTGTTACCCAGCCTGATGCGGTAGGGCCGTCCGATCAGCACCTCCAGCCCCATCGATTCGAAAATCGGCATCGATTGCGACAGCGGAATCGAGTCCTTGAGCGTATACAGCTTGATCGAGAAGTTTTTCGGATCGCGCGAAATCTTTACCAGGCGCGCCTGCGCCCGGTTTCGCGTATTGATGGTTGCCAGTACTTCAAGATCGGGGATGGCGTCGCCGACCGAGAAATCCCCCTGGTAGTTTTCGGAGAAGGTTTCTTCGCTCAGTTTCAGCTTCGACAGATCCGGGTTAGTCTTGATCTGATTGAATAATTGAGTGTACCACTTGTTCATTCCTGTCCCCGTTCGTTCTTCAGCCCGCGGTATTGTAAACCGATTAAGAGAAATAAATTTAATCTTTATTGCCAAAGCCGGTGAAATTAATCGCCAGCCAACAGCCGGCAAAAGACATGTCGAACCCGCTACCCGTTACTACTCCGATTTCGACTGAGGCGAGCAGTGCCTGAATTCATCGAGGCCACCTCTGTGACGAATCCGAAATCGGTTGTGTAGATGTTGTCATGATGCGGCCGGCGGTGTCGTATTTCTGAATTGCCGCGTTGCGCCGAGCGAAGGTATGGGAAAACAGGCTCTACAGAATTGTGAGCGGGATGCTTTCGTGCGTTTCGTCGTCGAACTCCATCCGCCTATCGACACCGCAACCGCTGACGGTAATGCCTGTCTGATTGACTCCAGCAGCCAGGTCTGCCGAATTCCGGCTAGCTTATGACGCGGTAGAACTCGGCGTGGTCGCAGGCCGGGCAGCGCGGAATCTGGCCTGTTTTCGGGAGATTGATACTGTTGTCGCAATGGTTGCAGTTAAAGGTGCCGGCGTTGCAGACTTCGCCGCTGCGATAAAGGCTGGCCTGGTGATCTTCGTATTCGAATTCGTGAAAATCGAGCCAGGTTTTATCGGCGGCGCGAGCGATCAGGTCGATAAAACGGTCTTCCACCAGCGTCAGGTCAAAGCTCAACCAGTCCTTGAGTTCCTTGCGTTGCTGGTTCAACGTCCTGTTGGCCTTGTGCATATCGCGTTTCAGCGTTGCACCCAGGCTTTCGGCCTCTTCCTGGCTCAGCGCATACAGCTCGCGCGCGAGAACCTGGGCGTTGTGTATCATTTCATCCACGGTCGGCGCTAACGCCTCTTCGGCCTTGTGTACCGCTTCGCTGACGTTTTCCACCATGTGGTCGAATGCCGCAACCAGTTTTTCTTTATCGTTTATGTCCATACTTTCATTAATAACGCATAATATCGAAGCGCACAAGCAAGCCTTCAGTTTGGATGACACAGATCAAATCAAGCGACTATCGCGGCCCGGTTTTAAAGTGGTGGCAGCGCCTTTCGGCCTGGCCCGGCGGTGCCTGGCTTTTCAGCCTCGCGCTTGGCCTGATCGCGCCGTATAGCGGCAGCATCGGTGTCCGCATCGAGGAGATCAGACCCGGCTATGCGCGTCTGACGATGCGCGATCGACGCCGGGTACGCAATCATCTGAAGTCGATTCACGCCATTGCCCTGGTTAACCTGGGTGAAATCGCCACCGGGCTTGCGCTGCTGTCTAACTTCAGCGCCGACATGCGCGGCATCCTGGTTGGCATCGAGGCCGAATATATCAAAAAGGCCCGCGGCAAATTAACCGCTGTTGCCGAATTCCAAATGCCGCTGAAACTCGAGGACAACACTCCCTGTGAACTCGAAGCATGCTTGCGGGATCAGTCCGGGGAGACCGTGACCCGGGTCAGGGCGACCTGGCTGGTGGGATACAAATCGTCTTGAATCGAATCTTCCCCGAAGCGGCCACCCGTTTTTGCCGGCAGCTGGGCATTCGCTACCCGGTGATCGGCGGCGCGATGTATCCCTGCAGTAATCCCGAACTGACCGCCGCGGTATCCGAGGCCGGCGGCATCGGTATCCTGCAGCCGATTTCCCTGACCTACGTACATGGTCACGATTATCGCGACGGCATCCGCCTGATGCGTAAGCTAACCGATAAACCGCTTGGCATGAATGCGCTGATCGAAAAGTCATCGAAAAAATACCAGCAACGCATGTCGGAGTGGATCGATATCGCGCTCGAGGAGGGCGTTCGCTTTTTCGTCACTTCGCTGGGCAAGCCCGACTGGGTCGTCGAACGGGTGCATGCTGCCGGCGGCCTGGTGTATCACGATGTTACCGAGTTGAAATGGGCCCGCATCGGCCTCGATAATGGCGTCGACGGCCTGATCTGTGTCAACAACCGGGCCGGTGGGCATGCCGGGTCCAGGTCGATGTCTGAACTGTACCAGGAATTACAGGCGCTCGAGGTGCCACTGGTTTGTGCCGGCGGGGTGGGTGGCGCCGCCGAATTCTGGCGGGCGCTCGGACAGGGCTACGCGGCCTGCCAGCTGGGAACCCGTTTTATCGCCAGCGACGAATGCCGCGCCAGCGACGCCTATAAACAGGCAGTGGTCGACGCCAATGAGAGCGACATCGTGTTGTCAGAGCGGGTTACCGGTGTACCGGTAGCGGTCATCAATACGGAATTCATCAGGCGCAGCGGCACCGATCTGAACTGGTTTTCGCGCCGGATGTTGAGCGGCAACAGGAGCAAGCACTGGATGCGAATGTTTTACGGCCTGAAGTCGATCTGGCAACTGAAGCGATCGTCGCTGGATGAAAGCGGGAGCCGGGATTACTGGCAGGCCGGAAAGAGTGTCGCCGGCGTCGACAGCATCGAATCCTGCGAGTCGATCATGCAACAACTGATTTCTTTTGAGGGCAGGGCACCATGAAAAACATTCTTTACTACGTTCACGACCCGATGTGCAGCTGGTGCTGGGGTTTCGAAACCACGCGGCAGAAGATATTTGACGAGCTGGACGGAAAGATGGAAATTCGCCGAATGCTGGGAGGACTCGCGCCCGACTCGGATTTGCCGATGGCGCAACCGATGCGCGACATGCTGCAACAGACCTGGCATCGCATCGAGCAAACGATTCCAGGCACCCGTTTCAATTTCGATTTCTGGGAAAAATGCCAGCCCCGGCGCTCGACCTATCCCTCCAATCGCGCAGTGCTGGCTGCTCGCGCGCAAGGCGAAGCCTACGACGCATTGATGACCGCGCGCGTCCAGCGGGCCTATTACCTGGAAGCGCGCAACCCGTCCGATAACGATACCCTGATCGAGCTGGCGGCCGATATCGGCCTGCAAGCGGAGCCCTTCGCCGCCGCCCTGGTCGCGCCGGCGACGCAGCAACAACTGGTCGAGGAAATCCAGGCCAGCCGTAGAATGGGTATCGACAGTTTTCCCAGTCTCGCCGTGCAAAAGGCGGATCGATTATTTCATATCGGTTTGAATTACACCGACGCGCAGGCGATGCTGGCGCAAATCGAGTCGCTCTGATTCGCCTTCCAGGCTATTCGAAAGAAGACGCGGTAGCCGAGAGAAACGCGGGCTAAAAAATCGCGTCCTTGATTTCTTCAACCTCGATGACGCCGCCGGTCATGTTGATTTCCTCTGTACCGGTGTGCATGCCGAGGCGCTCGAATGCCGATACCTGGGAATGATCGATATCGGCCAGCGGGTGGAACGGATCATCGAGCGTTTGCAACAGGGCGACCTGGACGATATCGACGTAGTCCGCCTTGCCGTTGTCGCCGTTTCTGTCGATATCGAGGTGCTCGGCGGGCACCTTGACCAGGGCTTCGCTAAAACCCCAGTTTTCGAGGATACGGCTACCGACGATCGGGTGGATTTTATACAGCAGCCGTTCCAGTTCCTGCGGATCGTCTAGCACTTCGGGATTGCTTTCCGCCTTGACCAGGATGGGGGACAGCCCTATCGAATGCGTCAGGCCGGCCAGTAGCGCGCTGTCGGCTTCCAGCGTGGTCGAGGATTTGGCGATCATGGCGCTCAGCGCGGCGACATCGGTGCTTTGCTTCCAGGCCTTGCGTAAATACTCATCCACCGCCGGGTGGGTCGCCTGAAACAATTGCTTCATCACCAAGCTGGTGGCCAGGCTGCGCACCGTGTCCAGCCCCATGCGCATGGTTGCGGCCTGCACCGTTTCTGCCGGATTGATACCGCGGTAAAGCGCCGAGTTTCCGACCTGGACGATACGAGCCGAAAGCGCCGCGTCGGTTTCGATGATCTTCGAAACATCGGTTATCGACGCATTATCGTCATCCGCGGTTTCGCGCACGCGTATTGCGACTTCGGGCAGGGTTGGGAGCGGTAAACGATCGTTTTCGAGATCGTCGATGATGGATTCCGGCGTAATGCTCATTGTTACTCGAGTGGTTTACTTAACTAACACACGAGTATAGATGTCATTTCCAGTTTCGTAGCTCGATTAGGATTAATTTTCCATCGAATATGGCAAGTCGACGTTGCGAATTCTGGTTTCGGGTTGATTCAAAAGCAGCAGCTTACCGTCGTCGGCCCGGTCGATGCGAGCCACGTAAAGGCAATGGCAGAGTCCATTGGCGTCGAACTCAGCGTCGACCACCTTACCGCTGCCGTCGGCCTCGGTTTTCCCCGCCGACACCAGTTCGTCGCCCGGTTGTGGTAACTGACCGGTTTCGAGTTCGGCAAGGTACATGCGTCGCTTCAGCTTGCCCAGGTATTGCATGCGCGCAACGATTTCCTGACCCGGGTAGCAGCCTTTCCTGAAACTGACGCCGCCGAGGGCTCCCAGGTTCGCCATTTGCAATACGAACTCTTCCGATGTCTTGGGATGTATCGACGGAATGCCGGCCCTGACCTCGGACAGATGCCAGGCGGCATAACCCGCAACCTCCAGGTTTTCGGCAAAAGTTTTCCACAGGCCAATAGCCTCGTCGGCGGAAAGGCAGAGCAAAAGGAATCGCCGTTGAGATGCCCAGGGTTCCAGTTGCATCGCTATTAACGAGTCGTTTTGCTCCACCGCGTTGGTGCTAGTCGGCAGTAGCGGATGCTGGAGCACTTCGGTGCGGTCGGTGACCAGCGCAAAACGCGCGAAGTAATCGCTGGCGTCGGCCAGCGTTACCCGGGATTGCACAATGTACTTGTAAAGCTGCTGCAGCAACGGCGTCACCATCTGCCTGGCGGTGACCAGGATATAGCCATTGGATACCTGGATTACCCGGAAAATGCCGAGCAATCTGCCCTTTGGCGTCGAGTAGGAACTCAGCTGCAGCCGGGTTTCGTCGATCATCGCGATATCGTTGCTGAGCTGGTTTTGCAGGAAGTCGGCCGCATCGGCGCCGGTGACCAGAATGAGCCCGACTTCATCGGTTGAGCAAATAAAGTTTTCGCTCGCGCTGACATCGCTGTAACGTGCCTCGAATTGCTGCCAATGAATCATTTCGCCATGCCCTGTTGCTGGATAGCCCAGTCTATATGATGTTGTATGAATGCGCTGTGAGCTGCGTAATCCTGTTTAAGCATCGACACTATATATGGATCCCGGGCCGCGTTTCCAAGCGCTATGACAATGTTTCTCAGCCAGCACTGGTGTCCTATGCGCCGGATCGCCGAGCCTTCCATCCTGCTGAGGAATTCGGCTTCGGACCAGCGGTAACATTCCAGTAACGAGATGCTGTCGAGCCCGTGACGAGGTTTGAAATCGGGCTCCTTGCTGTATTGAGCGAAGCGGTTCCACGGGCATACCAGCTGGCAATCGTCGCAACCATAAATCCGGTTGCCGATGGCCGTTCGAAACTCGAGCGGTATCTCGGAACGGTGCTCGATAGTCAGATAGGAGATGCAGCGCCTGGCGTCGACGACGTAAGGTTCGACGATTGCGCCGGTCGGACAGACGTCGATGCAGCTGGTGCAGCGACCGCAATGATTCTCCAGCGGCGCATCGGTCTGCAGATTCATATCGGTGTAAATTTCGCCCAGGAAGAACCACGATCCGTGCTCGCGGTGCAGGATGTTGCTGTGCTTGCCCTGCCAGCCGATGCCGGCGCTGGCGGCAAGCGCCTTTTCCAGCACCGGGGCACTGTCGGTAAAAACCCGGTAGCCCATTTCGCCGTAAACTTCGCCGATACGATCGGCAAATTTCTGCAGGCGTTTGCGCATCAGTTTGTGGTAGTCGCGCCCCAGGGCATAGCGCGAAACATAGGCCAGGCTGGGATGGTCGAGCAGTTCCAGTAGATCGCGCCGCTCTGCGACCAGGTAATCGAGCCGCACGCAGATAACCGAAAGCGTCTCGGGCACCAGTTGCGACGGATTCAGGCGCTTGTCGACGTTGCGCGCCATGTAACCCATTTCGCCGTGAAAATTCTGTTCTATCCATTGCCGGTAGTGCCGATGATGCGGATCCAGCCTGGCCTCGGCAATGCCGACCTGCTGAAAGCCGAGCTCGCGTCCGATTTGTTTGATGGTCTCTGTTTTCGACAAGCGATTTCACCCGCTGCAGGCGGTTTATTAACCCGGATTCGGGTGCAACTTTTGTGGCGGCTGGTACAATATCGCATTTTTAACCAAATCAGAATGTCTATCTACATTGCAATCGCGGTGGGCGGGTCGCTGGGCGCGGTATCTCGGTACTGGGTTTCCAGTTCGACTTACCAGTGGCTGGGGCAGGGATTTCCGTACGGAACCCTGGCGGTAAATCTGCTCGGTTCGCTGTTGATGGGTTTTCTGTCGGTGTTACTGGTGCACCGCTTTCATGTCAGTGACGAAATCAGGATCGGCTTGCTGGCCGGATTTCTCGGTTCGTTTACGACTTTTTCAACCTTTGCCATGGATACGCTACACCTGGCCGGTAACGAGGCGATGTTGAAAGCCGTCGTTTACATCATGCTTAGCGTACTATTGTGCATAATCGGCGCCTGGGCTGGCCTGGTCGCCGCCAAACAAATGATTTAACCATGCTTGATCCAAAAATACTGCGCAGCGAGCTCGAGAATGTCGTCGATAGATTGCGTACCAAAAACTTTGAACTGGATGTATCTGAATTCAGCCAGCTCGAGGAGCGCCGCAAATCGTTGCAGGTCGATACCCAGAAGCTGCAGAGCGAGCGCAACAGCCGCTCCAAAGCCATTGGCGCCGCCAAGGCGAAAGGCGAAGACATTCAGCCGCTGCTTGACGAGGTCGCCGAGCTCGGCGATCAGCTGAAATCCGCCGAAGGAGAGCTAAACGATCTGCAGCTCCGTCTCGACGACCTGTTGCTGGGAATTCCAAACCTGCCCGACGCTTCGGTACCCGCGGGCGACAGCGAAGATGACAACGAAGAAGTGCTGCGCTGGGGCGAGCCGCCCGCTTTCGATTTCGAACCACGCGATCATATCGATCTCGGCCAGGCGCTCGGCGGCATGGATTTCGAACGCGCGGCGAAACTCTCGGGCGCTCGTTTCGTCACCATGACGGGTGGCCTGGTAACCCTGCAGCGCGCGCTGATCCAGTTCATGATCAATCAGCATATTCTCGAACACGGCTATACCGAGTCCTACGCGCCTTACCTGGTCAATGAAGCAACCCTGACCGGCACCGGGCAATTACCC
Organism: uncultured Gammaproteobacteria bacterium; assembly: GCA_937980285.1. Lineage (GTDB taxonomy): Bacteria > Pseudomonadota > Gammaproteobacteria. Next base: position 9,017 of record CALJQI010000408.1, read on the forward strand.
AAGTTCAAGCAGGACCTGTTTCATATCGATTCGGAAAACCACAATCTTTACCTGATTCCGACCGCGGAAGTACCGGTGACAAATTTTGTCGCCGAGACTATCGTCGAAGCCGAGAAAATGCCGCTCAGGTTTGTCGCTCACACGCCCTGTTTTCGCTCTGAAGCGGGCTCCTACGGCAGGGACACCCGGGGCATGATTCGCCAGCACCAGTTCGAGAAAGTTGAGCTGGTGCAGGTGGTCAGGCCGGCGGACTCGATGAACGCGCTCGAGGAATTGACTGGTCACGCCGAAACTATCCTGCAGTTGCTGGGGCTGGCCTATCGCAAGGTCGTGCTGTGCGGCGGAGACCTGGGATTTGCCTCGACAAAGACATATGACCTCGAAGTCTGGCTGCCTGGCCAGAACACTTACCGCGAAATATCCTCCTGCAGTAATATGACCGATTTCCAGGCAAGGCGCATGAAAGCTCGCTGGCGCAACCCGGAGACCGGCAAGCCGGAACTGGTGCATACTCTCAATGGCTCGGGGCTTGCGGTCGGCCGCACGCTGATTGCGATCATGGAAAACTACCAGCAGGCCGACGGCAGCATCAAAATTCCCGATGTGCTGTTGCCATATATGAACGGG
>CALJQI010000409.1 GCA_937980285.1 uncultured Gammaproteobacteria bacterium
GTCGCCGTCTTTCTGCAGTGATCCGTTTTTATCGATCATTGGCGCACCCGCGCTGGTGCCAATCGCCATGATCGAGACCTGGTGTCCCTGGGCGCCTGCTTCGAGGGCAGCCTGTAGCGCGACAGAATGCCGCTCGACTCCACTGGTGATGACGATAATCTGACCCTGGCCGGAAATCGAGGCCAGCAGTAAATCCTGCGCGCTCTCGATGGCAAGGTCGACCCTGAGCCCATCCAGCGGAAGGATGCCGGGTTCGAGCGCGTCTACAAATGCCCGCAGGGTGTTGGCATCGCGCGAAAGCGGCGACACCACGAAGGCGGCGCCGGAAAAAACCAGCAGCCCGGTTTCACCTTCGAAATCGGCGTCGATGATTTCCCGGGTGGCGGCGATCGCCTGCTCGAAGCGGCTCGGCCTGACATCCTTCACCATCATCGCGCGCGATAATTCCAGCGCGATAATTCGGGCGCTTGCCGATTCCATCAAGGGATGCGTTTGCGTGCGCCAGCTGGGTCCGGCGGCGGCAGTAATCGCCAGCGTGAACACAACCGCCAACGGCCAGATCAACCAGCGCGGGTTGGTTGCGCCGTCCTGGTCGATTTGCATTTTGTCGAGCAGGTGGGCATCGCAGATCCGGTTCCACATCGATTCGCGCGAATGATGTCTGGCGAGCATCCACAGCAGCCACCACAGCGGCAGCAACAGCAGTAACCAGGCAGGCATCAAAAACCTGAATGTCGACAGGTCGATCATGGGCCTGTAGCCACCAGCGACTGGCGCAAGATGCTCGCCACCAGTCCGATCATGATCAAAAGCGCAAGCGACAGCGGCCAGACGAACAGCTCGTGACGGGGACGGTGCGTTTGATACTCGTGCTGCAGCGGCTCGAGTCGATCCAGCGCCCGGTAAATCTGCTGCAAGCGGCTGGAGCTGGCAGCCCGGAAGTACTTGCCGCCGGTCAACGAGGCTATTTGCTGTAAAACCTTTTCATCCATGGCGATCCCGGCAGGGACATTTTGAGCGCCGTAGGTACGGTTGAGCGATTCGATATCGCTACCCACCCCGATGGTGTAAATGGTCATGCCCTGCCGCGCCGCGGCCGCGGCCGCCAGCACCGGGTTTTCGAATCCCGAGGTATTGCTGCCATCGGTGATCAGGATCAGGACCCTGTGCTCCGCCGCCTGCTCGCGCATCGACTTGATTGCAATGCCAATGGCATCCCCGATTGCCGTATGCCGCCCCGCGAGGCCGGTGGACACATCCAGCAGCAGCGTCTTCAGCGTCTCCAGATCGAAGGTCAGGGGCACGTAGTTATAGGCTTTGCTGCCAAACAGTATCAGCCCGATTCGATCGCCCTGGCGGCGCTGTATGAATTCCTCGACCACGACTTTCAGCACGTCCAGGCGGCTTGCCGTTTTCGAATCGATCATCATGTCGGTTTCGCTCATGCTGCCCGATATGTCGACCGCCAGCATCAGGTCGCGGCCGCTGAGACTGCGCGAGATCGGCTCATCGAGCCAGAAAGGACGGCTGGCGGCGGCGATCAGCGCAATCCAGAACAGCCACAGGACAAAACCGCCGATTGGTTTCGAGCCGCGCCCTGCCTGCGCACCGGAGACTCCGTATCGATTCAGCAGCGGGACCGATACCGCAGACCCCAGGGTTTCGCCGCTCGCAAGCAAGCGCCGGACCACCACAGGCAAGGGCAGTAAAAGCAGCGCCCACCACCAGTCCAGGGCGAACATCAGCCCTGCCCCCGGCGCCGCAAGCGGGGTTTGACGGCCCGCAACCAGCGCTCGCACAGGCCGAGCAGTTGCGCCGAGTGCGGTTGCGCGCTTCGCTGGTAAACAGCGTCGGCGAATACAGTACCCGCGCCCTGGCTGAAACTGTCATCGGAGAGCGAGCGATCAAGAAACTTAAGCCACTCCGAGCCATTCATGCCTTCGAGCCGGGAATCGGGGAAGGCGATCAGGGCCACCTGTTTCAACCAGCGGGCGAGTTCGCGCGCGAGTCGCAAACTGTCCTCACCGTTCGCCTGCCGGTCTCGAATATCCTGCAAAGCCAGCCTGGCGGCGGTGTAGCTGCGCAGGGAGTCCCGTCGCCGCATTGCCATCCAGCAGGCTATGACCAACAGAACAACCAGCGCCAGCATGATCAGGTAGCCTGGCGCTATCAGCCACCACCCAGGCTCGGCGGGCGGGCTTATATCCTTTAACTCGAGCAACAGTTCTTCGTGAGTCATGCCCGGCTCAGCCGCTGCAGGATTTGCGCCGTAATGTCGCGATTACAGCAAACCGGAACCAGGGGCATGTCGAAACGGGTTGTCAACGATTCAATGCGGGTGCGGTGCTGTTGCTGCCAATGCCGCAGCAAGTCGTCCTCGCCGGGCTTTTCCAGGTCGAAACCCAGCTTCTGCCGATTTATCATCACCGGGTAATAACCGCGTGGCCAGGCATCGGTTTCGGTTTCGTCGTATATCCAGAAGGCGTTGATATCGTTGTGCCTGGAGAGCGCCGAAAGCAGTCCCAGGGATTCCCGGTCGAGCCCGATGAAGTCGCTGATCAGGGCGATAATCGAACCGGGCTTGACCACTCGCTGCAGTTCGCGCAACAGGAAATTAAGCCGGTTGGTATCGTTTTCGGGCGCTACATGGATACTGCCGGCATCGGCGAGGTGATGGAAAACTCCGAGCAACCCGGAACGGGTCTTGCCTGGTCTGACTTCGTGGTGAGCCTCTGGATTTACGATGAGCCCGCCTATGCGATCGCCGGCAAAACTCGCCAGCCAACCGACGTGTGCCGCGGTCTGCGCCGCCGCCCACGACTTGAATGCCTTGCGGGTACCGAAATACATCGATGGCGACAGGTCTATCGCCAGCAGGAAACGTCGTTCCTTTTCCTCGGCGTATATCTTGCTGTGGGCTTCGCCGGTTCGCGCCATAACCCGCCAATCCATGGTCCTGACGTCGTCGCCGGCAACATAGGCCCGGGATTCTTCGTACTCCATGCCGCGTCCTCGCATTCGCGTGTCGCGGGCGCCCGCGCGGTAGCTTGCGCGACGGCGGACGCTGGATAATGACATGCCCGACAGATGAGCGCGTATCCTGACCAGGTCCTCAACATCAATACTGATCCCGGGGAGCTTGTCGGCATTCGCGGCCATGACCTAACAGACCGCCACCCGGTTCAACAGTTCGTCGATCACATCGTCGACCGTCAAGCCGTCGGCCTCGGCCTGGTAGGTCAACAAAAGCCGGTGCCGCAAAACTTCATGCGCCAGCTGCTGAACGTCCTCGGGCGAAACATAATCGCGTCCGTCGAGCCAGGCCAGCACCCGCGCGCAGCGATCGAATGCGAGCGAGGCGCGCGGGCTGGCGCCGTACTGGATCCAGGACTCCAGCCCGCTCGAATAAGCGCCGGGATTACGACTTGCGTCGACCAGTTGCGCGATGTACTGCTCGACCGCATCTGAAACATAGGTATCGAGAATTTCGCGTCGCAGGTCGAAAATGGTTTGCTGCATTACCGGCAAGGAAGCGGGAATCGACAGGGCCTGCTCATCCTGCATGGCTTCACGGCGCACCTTTTGCATGATCTGGATCTCGGAGTCGACCTGCGGATAATCGATAACGACCTTCAGCAGGAAACGATCCAGCTGCGATTCGGGCAAGGGGTAAGTCCCCTCCTGCTCTATCGGGTTCTGTGTCGCCATGACGAAATAGAGTTCGGGCAAGGGATAGGTGGTTTTGCCGACCGTGATCTGGCGCTCTTCCATCGATTCCAGCAGTGCCGACTGCACCTTGGCCGGCGCGCGATTGATTTCGTCGGCGACGATGACGTGGTGAAACAACGGTCCCTGTTGAAAGCTGAAGCTGCTGTCCTGCGGACGGTACACATCGGTGCCGGTGAGGTCGGCCGGCAAAAGATCCGGGGTAAACTGTATGCGTTGAAATTCGCCCTCGATTCCGCTGGCCAGTGTTTTTACGGCCCGAGTCTTGGCAAGTCCCGGCGGCCCTTCCACCAGGATGTGACCGTCGGCAAGCAATGCCACCAGCATTCTCGACGTCAGCCGTTGCTGTCCGAGAATGCGCGAGTTCATGAAATCCTGCAATCGATGCAGCTGGTCGCGCGCGCTTGTCGTCTCGGTTTCGGACATCGGTCAGGGCTTGTCGAGTGAAAAGGTTAAGCGGCTGCCGTGCTGATTCTTGTTTTCGCGCAACCGCGCAATAACGGCCAGCATAAACACCCTTATGGGGAATTTCCAGTCCCCGGCTGACTAGCTCAGGCCGAACAGCCGGTTTGCGTTGGCGTAAGTGGCGCTGGCGATGCTGTCGACGGATTGTTCGCGGATTTCCGCAAGCTTTTCCGCGACCAGTCGAACCCGGCCCGGATGATTGGGTTTACCGCGATAAGGCGCGGGTGATAACCAGGGCGCATCGGTTTCGATAAGCAGGCGGTCGAGTGGAATCTGTTGCGCCATGTGGCGAACATTTTGCGCCTGATGGAAAGTTACGATGCCGGAAATGGAAATGTAAAACCCCAATTCGATTGCCGCGCGCGCCATTTCCCAGTCCTCGGTGAAGCAGTGCAGCACGCCGCCCACTTTTTGCGCGTCGTGCTTGCGCAACAGGTCGAGCGTGTCCTGGCGCGCATCGCGAGTGTGAACTACCAGCGGCAAACCGCATTCGCGCGCGGCTTCGATATGGGTGACGAAACGTTCGCGCTGCCAGTCGAGATCGCCGGACTGGTGGAAATAATCGAGCCCGGTTTCACCGATGGCGACCACCTTGTCGCGCTCGGCAAGCTGGCAAAGCCGTTCGATATCCGGTTCGACGATATCTTCGTAATCGGGATGTACGCCCGCGGTACAGAATACCTGTTCGCATTCCGCAATGCGCCGGTACATGTCGTCGAAGGATTCGAGGGTGACGCCGATGCAAACCATGCG
>CALJQI010000410.1 GCA_937980285.1 uncultured Gammaproteobacteria bacterium
TGGTCGACCATGCTTTGCTGCACCGGGTGCAGACTGCCGTCGGCCGCTTTCAGCGATTCCACGGTAAACAGCGCCTTGCCGTCGAGCGTCGGCAGAAACTGGATACAGGCGTTGACCGCGCGGTAGCGCAGCTTTTCGCCGTCCAGTTCCGCCACCACCACGGTGCAGGCGCCGCAATCGCCCTCGGCGCAGCCTTCCTTGCTGCCCACGCGGCGCAAGTCTTCACGCAGATATTGCAACAGCGTGCGCGTTGGCTCGATATTGTCGACTTCGACAATTTCACCATCGAGAATGAAGCGGATCGAATCCATCAGCTGCCCCGGTAGGTCGAGTAACTCCACGGAGAAACCAGCAGCGGCACGTGATAGTGCTGCTCGGCCTCGGCGATGCCGAAACGCAGCACTACTTCGTCGACGAACATGGGGTCGGGAAGATTATCGACGCATGCGCGGAAATAGTCACCGGCCTGGAAAACCAGTTCGTAAACGCCGGGCGCGAAAGCATCGCTATCGAGGATCGGAGAATCGAGCCGGCCATCGGCGTTGGTGCGCGCCTCGGCCACCAGGCTGCGCCCCGACTGCAGGCTGTACAGCGCTACCGCAACACCGCCGGCAGGGCAGCCCTGCGCGGTGTCGAGCACGTGTGTAGTTAACCTCCCCATTAGCAACACCCCTCTTTGTCGATGCGGTAAAATCGCACTAAACGCAAAAATTGTCAACACTTTGATAAATTATTGTTAACAATTTTAATATCATGTACACTCCCTCGCTATCCGGATTGAGCAACAGCAGGCATGTCCGCGCAAATCGAAACAACAAGTAACAGCGGTCTCAGTGAAGACGAGGTGCTGCGCCAGATCGAACAGGCGGTGCTCGACCACCGTTTGCCGCCGGGCACCAAGCTCAAGGAGGTGCAGCTGGCGAACCTGTTCGGCGTCAAGCGCGGGCTGATCCGCAAGGTGCTGACGCGACTGGCGCACTCGCGACTGGTCGACCAGACCCCCAACCGCGGCGCCACCGTGGCGAAGCCTTCGGTCAAGGAAGGCCAGGACCTGTTCGCGACGCGGCGCGTAATCGAATCGGCCATCCTCGAAACCCTGTCGGCACGGGTCGACGCCGGCATGATCCGGCATTTGAGAAAGCTGCTGGCCAGTGAGCAAAACGCCTACCGGCGCGGCAACTCCGAAAAAGCGCTGGCGCTATCGGTCGATTTTCATCGCCAACTGGCGAGCCTGGCCGGCAACAGCGTGCTCGACGAGTATCTCAACGATATCATTCGGCGCACGCCGCTGGTAATTCTGACCCATCTCGGCGACGACGATCAGAATCGCTGCCGCAACCAGGAACACGCGGCCATCGTCGACGCCCTCGAGCAGGGCAACGCGAAAAAGGCGGTCAAGGTGATGAACCGGCACCTGCTGCATATCGAGAGCAAAATACGCCACAAGCCGGAAACCGCCCATGCGGACCTGGCGACGCTGCTGCGGCCGCAGTCGGAAAGGGCGTCCGCGTGAGCGACTATCCGCGCGACATGATTGGCTACGGCGGCAACCCGCCGCAGGCACAGTGGCCGGGCGAGGCGCGTATAGCGCTCCAGTTCGTGCTCAACTACGAAGAAGGCGGAGAAAACAACGTGCTGCACGGCGACACCGGGTCGGAGCAGTTCCTGTCGGAAATCATCGGCGCGCAAAGCTATGCCGCGCGCCACATGAGCATGGAGTCTATCTACGAGTACGGCTCGCGCGCCGGCGTCTGGCGGCTATTGCGCGAATTCGACCAACGTGGGCTGCCGCTAACGGTATTCGCGGTGGCGATGGCGCTCTACCGCCATCCCGAGCTTGCCACCGAGCTGGTCGGCCTCGGACATGAAATCGCCTGTCACGGCTTGCGCTGGATTCACTACCAGAACGTTCCCGAGACCATCGAGCGCGAGCACATGCAGCAGGCGCTCGATATCATCAAGGGCCTGTGCGGGATCAAGTCGCAAGGCTGGTACACCGGCCGCGACAGCCCCAATACCCGCCGCCTGGTGGTAGAACAGGAGTCGCTGATTTACGACTCCGATTATTACGGCGACGACCTGCCGCTGTGGATGCGGGTTAACCGGCCGGACGGTGGCTCGAAGATGCACCTGGTGGTTCCCTACACGCTCGACACCAACGATATGCGCTTCGCCACCGCGCAGGGATTCAACAGCGGCGAGCAGTTTTACCAGTACCTGCGCGACAGCTTTGACGTGCTCTATGCCGAGGGCGAGGACGCGCCTAAAATGATGTCGGTCGGGTTGCACTGCCGCCTGGTCGGCCGCCCCGGGCGTTTTCGCGCGCTGCAGCGCTTTCTCGACTACGTGCAGTCGAAAGAGCGCGTGTGGATTTGCCGCCGCGTCGACATCGCGCGTCACTGGATAGACAGGCATCCGCCGATAACCGCATAATCCGAAAATGACTTTACGCATCGAAGAAATCAACCAGCGCAGCGAAGCGGATTTCGTATCGCTGCTCGACAGCATATTCGAACACTCGCCCTGGGTGCCCGCACTGGTTTACGACAGGCGCCCGTTCGCGGACCGCGAAAGCCTGCACCGCGAAATGGTCAACGCCATGCGACAGGCGCCCGAGCTGCAGCGCATGGCCCTGCTTTGCAGTCATCCCGAACTAGCCGGCAAGGAAGCCGCAAGCGGCAGCCTGACCGACGCCTCGCAGCGCGAGCAGGCCGGCGCCGGACTGGACCAGTGCAGCAGCGACGAGTTAAAACAGATCCAGGCGCTGAACCAGGCTTACCGAGAACGCTTCGAATTTCCGTTCATCATCGCCGTCAGCGGGCTCGACAAGTATCAAATCATCGCCGCCATGCAGCGACGGCTCGGCAACAGCAGGGACGACGAGTTCGAAACCGCGCTCGGCGAGGTCGAAAAGATTGCCCGCATTCGCATCGACGCGCTGATCGATGACTAGCGCCGCGGCCCTGGTCGACCGCGCCGGGGCACATCGGGATTGGCGGGAAATCCTGCAGCAGGCGCTCGACAGCCTGCCGGCGCAATACCTCGATTCGCTGTTGAACGACGACAGCTGGCTGCCCGGCGCCGAAAATTTACTGGCGGCGTTTCGACGCGATCGCGCAGGCCTGCGTTACCTGCTGATAGGCGAGTCGCCCTACCCGCGTCGCGAATCGGCCAACGGCATCGCCTTCTACGACGCCGCGGTGAAAGCGCTGTGGAGCGACGGTGGTTTGAGCAAGGCCGTTAATCGCGCTACCTCGCTGCGCAATATCGTCAAAACGGCGCTGCTGGCCGAGGGTCTCGTGCAGCACGACGCCAACGGCAAGATCACCCAGGAGGCGATTACCGGCCTCGATAAAAGCGGACTCATCCAGTCCCTGCCCGAGCTGTTCGGCAACCTGGAACAGGCCGGATTCCTGATGTTGAACGCCACACCGGTGCTGCACCCGCTGCGCAAACCGGCAGTCGAGGCCCGCTACTGGCGCGGCTTCCTCGAGCAATTGCTGGCTTTGATCGCGCACAATTCGAGCACTCGAATCACGCTGCTGTTATGGGGCAAGATCGCGTCACTGGTGGAAGCCATGCCGGCAAGTTCCGCTTACGACAAGCTGGTTTGCGAACATCCCTATAATATCTCGTTCATCGACAATCCGGACATGCTGCGGCTGTTCGCCCGCTTGAAAATCCTGCAGCCGCAGCCGGGCTACTAAGAACGCCTCAGACAGCACTGGCTATCGAGCCACGACCTCGATGATCAAGATTGTCTGGATAATTTAGCCGCAATCGTGCAACCTTTAACGCGGCAAAGGCGATCGACGAAAAGAGGTTTCAGGCATGCGTATCCCGGATTTTGACGACGTACGCGCAGCGCAGCAGCGCATCGCGCCTTATATCCACCATACCCCGGTACTGACCTCGAGCTATCTCAACCAGTTAACCGGCGCCGAGCTGTTTTTCAAATGCGAAAACCTGCAAAAGGTCGGCGCCTTCAAGGCGCGAGGCGCCTGTAATGCCGTATTCGGCCTCAGCGAGGCCGCCGCAGTCAACGGCGTTGCCACGCATTCTTCGGGCAATCATGCCGGCGCGCTGAGCTACGCCGCCGCCAGGCGCGGCAT
>CALJQI010000411.1 GCA_937980285.1 uncultured Gammaproteobacteria bacterium
AAACGGCTGATCGGCTGGTTGCTCATGGTATGTCCTTTGGTTGCGATCGACCATCGTAATATAAATGATGTGCGCAAAACCTGGCCAGCTGTTAATCAAATACATGAAATTGAAATTTGCCGATGCTGTCGCCAGGCCGTCCAGGCCGATGATTATCGCTCAAGAATTCCGGCCGGCTTCCGATACCCTGTTAATACTCCCGTAGCGAAGAAAAAAGTGTTCAAACGAATAGGGCATAAGCTGATACTGACTTTTGCCGGCGTCTCTGCCGCCGGTTTAGTCATTCTGGTGCTGTTTTATACCGATCAGCAGCAAAAGAGCCTGTTCGAGCAAAACGAACAAATGATGCGGCGGGTTGCGCATAGCGTAATCCAGGGGCTGGAAACGGTGATGCTGGCCGGATACGCCGATATCGCGCAGGATTACGCGGCTAATTTACAGAACGTTAAGGATATCGTCGACTTTCGTATCTCCCGCATCGATGGCAACCAGGCCTTTCTCGATAATGAAACCATTCTCGACGTTAATCGGCGCAAGCAGGAAGAACTCTTCGAAGCGCGCGACGAGGAAGCGAGTCACAGAATTCTCGCACCCGAAGACGCCGAGTTTCGCCAGGCGATCGCCTCCATGCAAATCACCAGGAAATATACCACTAGCGAGTCGGGCGAGAATTTCCTGACCTTTATCGCGCCGATAGAGAACAAGGAGGATTGCCAGGAATGCCATGGCAGCAGTTCGAAAGTAAGGGGCGTGGTCAAGATCACGACTTCGCTGCAGGCGGTGGAGGCGGCCGTGGGCTCCAGCCGGCAGCAGGCCTACCTGATGGCGGGGCCGTTTCTGCTGCTGATTATTCTGGCCACCGGATTCATGGTCAAGCGCACCATCGTGTCACCCATTCACCGCGTGACCACGGCGATGACCAGTGTCGCCGCGGGTGATCTAAGCATGCACGTGCCGGTTCTGGGGCGCGATGAAATCAGCTCGATGGCCAAGAGTTTCAACCGAATGTCGGATCAGCTGCGCAGCACCTACGACGGCCTGGCCGAAGAGCGCGACAAGCTGACCACGCTGATTCTCAGCGCTCATGACGGTATGGTGGTGACCGACCGTAAAGGCAAGATCGTGTTGACTAATCCATCGGCGGCGGAAATCCTGAACAAATCCGCGGACGATATCTTCACTGACGGCTTCAACAAGCTGTTCGACGATCCGCAGATCATCGAATACGCAATTGAGAAAAAGGACTATGTCGAACTCAGGCGCGATGGACGCGTGCTGCAGATACTGGCCTCGACGATTCAAAACCAGGAGCAGGCGGTGATTGGCTCCGCCGCGTTAATCCGCGATGTCACCACAGAAATGAAACTGCAGCAGGAATTGCAGCATCTGGCGACCACGGACGCTCTCACCGGCTGGTTCAACCGGCGGCATCTCGATACCTCCCTGGAGAACGAATTAATTCGCAGCAAGCGCTATGGCCACGAAATGTCGATCATCATGTTCGATGTCGATCATTTCAAACAATTCAACGATCGCTATGGCCACGATATGGGAGACCGGGTTTTGCAGCTTATTGCGGAAACGATAAAAGGCGTGATACGTGGCCTGGATATTCCCTGCCGCTACGGCGGCGAAGAATTTGTCATCATCCTGCCGGAAACCGATTATAGCTGCGCCGCGGCGGTTGCCGAACGCGTGCGGGTCGCAGTCGAGCAGGCCAGTATCGACGATTTGAGCGTCACTATCAGCGTCGGGCTGGCCTCTTATCCGCGTCATCCGGCGCAAACTCATCAACAATTCATCGAAGCGGCCGATAAGGCTTTGTATGAAGCCAAGGCGGCCGGACGCAACTGTTTGCGCAGCGCCTCATAATTCTCGGAACCATCCACTTACTGACATAGAGGGAGAAACCCAATGAAATTTTTCCAATCGATCATGCTGACGGCTCTGTTTTTCGGCTGCGCAATCCAGGCGAATGCGGCCGAGGATTACATCACCAATGCCGCGGACATCGTAAAAGCGGCCGACTGGAAGCAGATGCAAACCATCACGGTCACTTTCGACGAGTTTTCCTATGAGCCGGAGAATATCGAACTACGGGCAGGGCAGCCCTACAAGATGGTGCTGAAAAACAGGGGTCAGAAAAAGCATTACTTTACCGCACCCGAGTTTTACCGCGCGATCGCCACGCGCAAGGTGCAGTCGAACAAAGATGGAGAAATCAAGGCGCCATATTTCACCGCGCTGGAGTTGATGGTCGGCGGGCAGCTGGATTTATATTTTGTCCCGGTAACCGTTGGCGAGTACCACGTATTCTGCACCATCGACGATCATCGCGAAGAGGGCATGGAAGGCAAGCTGGTTATACGCCAGGCCGGATCCTGAAACACCGGCTTTCCCTGCCCGGCGGGAGTAGCCGCGGCAGTCAAACCCGATGCGCACTTTAACAGGATCATGGGCAGTGAAAATTAACCGCTACTCGATAATCATACTGCTGGTCGCGGCAGCGCCATGGGCCCATGCCGAACTACCCCGGCCGCTAGACGTCGTCGCGCTCGATTTCGAACCCAGCATCGATGGCGACCTGGTCGAATGGCAGGGGCTGAAACCCTACCTGATCAGTATTTCGCCGGCCATAGAAAACGACAGCAAGAACCGCACCGGCAGCATCGAAGTCGAACTCCGGGTGGGAATCCAGGGCGACCGTCTGCAGGTCGCGGCTCGTTGGCCGGACGACGCGCCGGACACGGATTTCCGCCCCTGGCAGTGGCGCAACAACAAGTATCGCCGCAGCAAGGTTCGCGATGACATGTTCGCGCTGCGTTTCGCCATGGCCGGAGACTATAACCGCTCGATGATTGCCGACGCCGACTACGTGGTCGATGTCTGGGTCTGGTCGGCCGGGCGCAGCAACAAGATCGGCAAGGCATCCGACTACAAGCATACCATTTCGCTCGACTGGATCGAAAATGTCGCCGAGTACACCACGGATTCGGGTAACACGGTCTATATCGATCGCGACAAGGATGAGGGTAATATTGGTTATCGGCGAATCAAACCCGGCAAGGAAAAAACCGCAAGCCGTCTTCCCAGCATTGAAATCGACGAACCGGCTAGCGGCAGTATTGCCGACGTAACGGCAGCCGGCAGGTGGCGCGACGGCCACTGGGAGCTGGAGATGCAGCGATTGCTGGACACCGGCCACGCCGATGACGCCAGGTTGTTTGCCGGGCTCGAAATACTCGGCCAGATAGCCGTATTCAACAAGGCCGGCTCCAAGCACAAGAGTATTTCCGAACCGCTTTTGTTCCGTATCGCGGAATAACTCGAGCCCGGG
>CALJQI010000412.1 GCA_937980285.1 uncultured Gammaproteobacteria bacterium
CGCCGCCAGGCCCCTGTCACGACTGAAACACAACAAGTGGCGAATCCTGGTCAGCCCCGCCATCGACGAATCGGCGTTTGAGCAGCTGCGGCAGCTGGCCGGCGAAGGCATCGAGGTCGAACGCAACCGCCCGGATTTTCCACAACTGATGCGCCACGCCAGCCTGTCGATATCGCAGGCCGGCTACAACACGCTGACCGACGTTTTTGCCGCAGGCGCGGCGGCGGTGGTTATCCCGTTTGCCGAATCGGGCGAGATCGAACAAAGCCTGCGCGCCCAGCGGCTGCAGGCATGCGGCCGGGTAGTGATGCTGGAACAGACTCAACTGTCGGCACAGAATCTGGCCGCGGCAATCGATCGCGCCATCGATCTGGATACTTCGATACCGCTGATCCTGAACGGTGCTGACAACAGTGCCGATCAAATCGCGGCCTGGCTGCGGGCGGCGCAAACATGAGCCGTAATCCATTCATCGATCAGGCCTGGCGCTGGCTCGGCGAGGAACTGGAACACTGGGCCGAGGTTGGTCAAAGCGCTCAATTCTGGTGGCGCGACGACGACGCCTGCGATAACGGCGACGCGCTCGAAAGATTGCTGCGCATTAGCCGCCAGCGCCAGTGGAATCTGGCGCTGGCGGTCATTCCATCGTCGCTCAAAGCTGGATTGGCGGAAACGCTTCAGTTGCATGAAACGGTCTGCGTGCTGCAACACGGCTACGCGCATATCAGTCATGCCGCGCCCGGTCAGCGTAAAATCGAACTCGGCGGCAATCGCGACCCTGAGCAGATAATGAAGGACCTCGCCCTCGGCAGGCAGACTCTCCAACAGAATTTCGATAAGCGTTTCGTTGCGGCGCTGGTGCCGCCATGGAACCGTATCGACAGCGCCGTCGTCGAGCGACTGCCCGAGCTCGGTTTTTGCGGGATTTCGACGATGAAAAAACGCGCCAGCGCGCACCCTGCTCCCGGTCTGCTGCAGGTAAACGCCCACCTGGATCCGATCAACTGGCGCCACGATAGCGGATTTATCGGCGTCTACCCCGCCATCGCGATACTGATACAGCACCTGGTGGCGAAAAGACACGGTTACCGCGACAGTACCGAAGCCACCGGCATTCTCAGCCATCACCTGGTACAAAACGAAGCCGTCTGGCGTTTTCTCGACGACCTGATGGGGTTCCTGTCGCGACACACCGCCGCCGAGTTCGTCGATGCGCGCCAGATCTGGCCCGGGCCCGGCTGCCCCCCCTCAATCACCTGGTCGACTGCCTGACTTACGCAAGCTGTCTCCAACCCAGGCATCCGGCATCTTCGAACCGCTATTTCCGCGAAACGATAACCTCTGTTACCCGATTTTAACGCAGTCGATACCGGGCACTGGTTGTTGGCGTCAGCGAGCGCTAACAGTTCGCATCGCCGGGATAGCTCACGCACCAATCGGCGCCGTCGAGAAGCGCCTCGAGATCGTCGCGCGCCTGCGAGCGCGCATCCGCATCCGCGTTTAGCTGCGAATCCCACCAGAACGCGGTAGCCTGGCTGTAAAACTGGCTAAAGGGAGTCAATGCGGCGTCTTCGCAAGTCATCGTCGAACCATCCGCGTATACACCCCAGGCGTCGTTGTTGTGGGTTCCGCCGAGGCGTACCGCGAGAATACTGTCCGGCTGGCTGAACTGCACCTGGTCCCAGACGCTGAGAAACGACCCAACTGGAGTTGTCGTATCCGCGTCACCGCCGAGCAACAGCATCGGCCCGTCCTGGTTGCCGCTATCGACCCAGTTGGGACCGTAGGGATTCATCGGAACGGTCGCCGTAATATCGATGCCGGTTTTGCCGCCATCGCCAGCCTTTATCACGGCGCCGCCGCCCTGGCTGTGCCCGGCAAGGCCGGTGCGGTTATCCGCGGGATAGTCGCCACTTTCGATGACGTGCTCGAGACATTGCAATACGTCCGGCGCCCGTGCCGACCAGGCATTGGCGGCAACGACGATATACGGGCCCGCGGTAGCCCAGTTTTTAAGACCAGGCAGGTAACCATCGGTGACGCATTGACCGAGGACATTGCCCTGCTCCCAGCCATTCGCCCAGGCAATTACCGGGTAGGTTTGCCCCGCCTGCAGACTGTTCGGCAAAATCACGGTGCAGTCTAGCTCGTGATTACCCCTGGAATTTCCGACCACCCGCTGGCATGCGAAATCCTCGCCGCAGTCAACCGCGGTAACGGTCATATTGGTATTCTGGCGCTCGCCTGCAAAAACCGAAGTCGCCGCCGCCAGAACGGCAAAAGCCGATAGACTAATAAATCTCATTATTCTCCCCTCGATGGTATTCCTGCAAAATGCGGAATGCCTGTTATATGGAATCGGTAATCATAGCGCGCCGCGGGTAAATCAACATCACCTAAACGAGTTAAGCGGCGGCCACCCGACATCGGCGGTCAGGGACTAAACTTCCGCGCCAGGAGCCCTGTTCGCAGCATGGGTTGTTAGCCACTACCTGGTTTCCCTGACAATTGCATACGATCAGGGACTTTCAGGGCAAGCTAGGTGGACTCGATCATAGGTATCGACTGGTAACTTTGCAGCAGCTCTCCGTCGTCGGCAAGCTCGAACTGGTGGATTGCATTCCAGGCGAAGTCGACCGGAGACTCACCGCGCATGTCCCAGCCCGAAGACAACGAGTAGATGCAGCGGATGATGCCCTTGTGCGCGACCGCGGCGCTGTCGTTACCGCCGGCGGCGATTTTCGTTAACCAGGACTTTAGCCGCGCCTGCACCTGGCGCGGGCTCTCGCCGCCTGGCGGACAAAAATCGAGGCCGCGGCTTTCGTTGTCTCGCATGACGTCACCGAGTTTTTTACGCAGCGGTTTCAGAATTTCGCCTTCCCAATGCCCCCAGCTCATTTCGATCAGGGCCGGTTCTATGGCGATATCGGACAGCCCGAGCAGTTCGGCGCTCTGGCGCGCGCGCAGCAGCGGACTGCAGTACCAGCGATACGCTAAATATGTCTGCGGTAGCCTGAGCTTCGTCAACTGCTGGCGACCGGTCTCGCTAAGCGGGCGGTCGATGCGGCCCTGCACGCGTTTCTCCAGGTTCCAGTCGGTGATACCATGTCGCAACAACGCCAGTTTCATTGTCCTTTATCTCCCGCCAGGGATTGTTGCAGACGTTCGACCAAAGCGTCGATGCCGCGCTGCATCGAAAACTCATGCCGTACTCGCTCGAATCCGGCCTGTCCAAGGCGATTGCGCAGCGCCGGATCGGCAATCAGGGTTTGCAGCGCCTGGCACAGCGCGTCTGCGTCCTTTTGCTCGACCAGCCAGCCGGTTTGCCGATGTAGAATCAGTTCGGGAATGCCGGAGATACTTGTCGACAGGCAGGCCAGCGCCTGGCTTTGCGCCTCCATCAGAACGTTGGGCAAGCCGTCGCGATCGCCGTCGTCGGAAATCTTGCTAGGCAGCACGAAAAGGTCGGCGGCGCGGTAGCGCGACAACACCTCGGTTTGCGGTAACGCTCCCAGCCAGTCGATGCGGTCGTCTATTCCCAGGTCTTGCGCCTGCTGCTGTAGTCTGGTCAACAGTTCGCCACCGCCGATATGCACGAAATGCCAGTGCATGGTCTCGGGCAGCGACGCCAGCGCCGTCAGCAGGTACTCGTAGCCTTTTTTATCGACCGCTCGACCGACGCTGATCAGTATCACTGCTTTACCCGCCTCGCTGCCGTCGCGCTGCGACGCGGATACCGGATTCTGATCGAAGCGCGCAAAATCGAGACCGTGGTAAACCAGCCCGACCTTGTCGCGATCGGGGCTTAAATCGGATAGAAACTGATGGTTAGCGCCGGTACAGGTAACGATCCAGTCGACGCTGGCCAGTTTTTCACGAATTTCCCACTGCGGTATGGTCCAGATGTCCTTGGCGTGGGCGGACAGACTCCAGGAGCGAGCGCTTACCATCGCCGCGTAATAGCTCACCGATGCCGGCGTATGCATGAAGTGGGTATAGTAGTGGCGTACCGACGCCGGCGTTTCGCAGGCCATCACCAGGGCCTGGGCAAAGCGCCGCATGCGGTTGCGCGTCGGCTCGCGCCGCAGATCGCGCAGGAAAACCACCAGCGCGCGCCAGAAGCCCGGCCGCCAGGCGGTCTTCAGCAACGCCCGCAGTACTCGTGGCAGGTCGTCGCGCACATACTCGGGCAGGTAGATGACGGGCGCCTCGATTTCGGCGTGGATCGGATGGCTCGCCGGATCGTAGGGATGTCGCAACGATATGATGCACAATTCGAAGCCACGCAACTCCAGCGCCCTGATTTCCTGGGCGATAAAGGTTTCCGACAGGCGCGGGTAACCCTTTAGAACAATAGCGACTCGGGACGGCATAAGCGGTATTTGATATAAAGCGACTGATCGGCGATAGTACACTGGCCCAGCAAGCGGTGCTACCGGGGTCGGGCAATGAACCAGTCAGCGAAATCAGAATCATAAACTGGAAGCCTATGGAACCATCGTTATACAGGTACATACTGACGCACAGCAAGAAGGACCAGATCGGTCTTATTTTCCTGTCGCTGGCGTCTCTACCGCTGGTTTACATCACGCTCGAGTTGCCCAAGAAAATCATTAACCTGCTCGAGGGCATGGACATCCCCGAGGGCCTGTTCGGTTACGAGTTAGGCCGCCTCGAATTTTTGATGATATTCAGTTTCGCCTTCCTGCTGACGGTGCTCGCCAGCGGCGGCCTGAAGTACCTGTTGAACGTTTACCGCGGCGCGCTCGGCGAACGCCTGCTGCGGCGTTTCCGTTACGAACTCTACGCGCGCATCCTGCGTTTCCCGATGCCGCATTTCAAGCGCGTCTCCCCGGGCGAAATCATCCCGATGATTACCGCCGAAACCGAACCGCTGGGCGAATTCATCGGCGAATCGTTTACGCTGCCGGTATTTCAGGGCGGAATTCTGATCACTTACCTGTTTTTCATCTTTCAACAGGACCTGTTCCTCGGCCTGGCTGCGATAGCGCTCTACCCGTTCCAGCTGATCGTCATCCCTCGCCTGCAAAAACGTGTCAACGAACTATCCAAGGAGCGCGTGGCGACGGTACGCAACCTGTCCGGGCGCATCGGCGAAACCGTCTCCGGCATAAACGAAGTGCACGCCAACGACACCAGCCACTACGAGCGTGCGCATATCAGTCAGCGCCTGGGCAAGATTTACCAAATCCGTTACGCCATCTACAGGCGCAAGTTCTTCATCAAGTTTCTGAACAACTTCATTGCCCAGCTGACGCCGTTCTTCTTTTACTCGGTGGGCGGCTATTTCGTCCTGCGCGGCGACCTGTCGATCGGCTCCATGGTTGCGGTACTGGTAGCCTACAAGGACCTGTCGGGCCCGTGGAAAGAATTGCTGCGATACTACCAGCGCAAGGAGGACATCAAGGTCAAGTACACCCAGGTGATCCAGCAGTTCGATCCACAAAACCTGATTGAGAGTGAAATTATCGACCAGCGGCCGGAAGCGCAGGAATTGCCGGGACGGGAAATTCTGGCCAACAATCTGCGTTACAGCGAGGACGGCCTTTATTTCAGCATCGATGGCGCCAGTTTCAAGTTTGCCGTCGATCAGCACTGCGCCGCCGTCGGTCTCGGCAACAGCGGCAAGGATGAACTCGCCGGGCTGGTCTCGAGGTTAATCAATCCGAGTTCGGGAAACCTGACTATCGGCGACCGTAAAATGCAGGAGTTGCCAGAAGCCATTACCGGCAAACGCCTGGGCTACGTTGGACCGAACGCGTTCATGTTCAACGGCTCGGTGTTCGATAACCTCTGCTACTCGTTGAAACACCAGCCGATCAATAACGCCGACGACGGCGACGACGATGACAAGGCGCAAGACCGCCGCCTCGCCGAACAGGCCGGCAATTCACCCAACCGTTACGACGACGACTGGATCGACCACGCGGCGCTCGGCCTGGAGGATCATCGGGCACTGGTCGAGCGCATCATAGAGGTCCTCGAATGTGTCGAGCTGGACGAGGAAATCTACCAGTTCGGCCTGCTGTCGTTTGTCGACCAGTCGCAAGACGTCGATCTGGCCGGGCGCATCATGCAGGCGCGCCAGCAGCTGCGCGACAGCTTCACCGAGGCTAGCGTTGCCAGGCTAGTCGAGCCCTTCGATCACGAAAAGTACAACCTTAATATGACGGTATCCGAAAACCTGCTGTTCGGCACGGTTTACGGCGACAAGATCGACGCCGAACGCCCGCTCGACAATCAGGCCATTCGCGCCGTGCTCGAAGAAGCCGGTCTGAACGACAGCTTTCTCGAGGCCGGCGCGCAAATCACCGAAATCATGCTCGATCTGTTTTCCGACGTCGAGCCCGATAGCGAACTGTTCGA
>CALJQI010000413.1 GCA_937980285.1 uncultured Gammaproteobacteria bacterium
CCAGTTGCTGCCGTCCCACACGCTGGACTTCAGTTCCGTGCCGTCGGCCCAGACCATGACCGCGTCGCCGCTTTGCTGCTCGTAGGCAACATCCATGCTCCACCAGTAGTTCTGGCTCACCGTGCCGAGTGGCGATCCCAGCGTACCGCCGGGTAAAACCGACCAGCTACTGCCATCCCATATTTCGCCATTGATATTCATGCTTTCGTCAACACCGATGATGATGATTTCGTCGCGCGTCGGCGCCTCGGCACCTTGCATGATGCGGTAATCACCCGACGGTGCGGTCGCTGTTGTCGAACCAAAAGAGCTGCCGTCCCAGTCGCTCGTTTGCGGCGTGGTCGACGCGTCGCGCCAAATCGCGGTTCCGGCATTGCCCGAGACCACGGTCGACGAAAACGCGGAAGTATCGGTAAAGCTGGTGTAAGTTGCATCGCTTTTGGTCGCGGTGGACATTATCAGCATGCCGCTCGCGACGCTCACACTCAGCGTGGTGTCGAAAGTCGCGTTACCCGAGCCGTCGGTGGCGACGTTGACGAAGCCCAGGTAAGTCTGGTCGGCACCGAAGAATTCGATGCGGAAATAGCTGTTCGCGGTCGAACTCAGGCTGCCCGAAACCGTGAGTTCGCTACCGCTGGTCTGCGCGTTCGCGAGCAGCGGCGCGGCCTGGTCGTTGTTGACGCCCGCGGCGAGATCGATGTCCTGGTCGCCGTTGGAGTGGATATCGTTGCCGAGCACGGTATTGCCGCTGCCGCTAACGATGTTGACGCCGTCGAGCAGGTTGTATGCGATCAGGTTTCCGGCGCCCTCTTCGGTGCCGCCGATAAGGTTGCCGGTGGCGTTATTCTTGATTTCGATGCCGTCGTCGGAGTCATTGCCGCGATCGAGCGTGCCGGTGATGTCAGTGCCGATGTAGTTGCCCTGTACCGTGTTGTTGTTGGAACTGATCTCGATGCCCTCGAAGTTCATCGAGATGACGTTGCCGGCGTTCGGGTCAGTGCCGCCGATGGTCGTGTTGTGCGCACCGGACAGCAGCGCGATGCCGACGTCGCCGTTACCGGTACCGGTCGAACCGTCGGGATCGAGGCCGATGATGTTGCCCTGGATGATCGTACCGGTGGCGCCGGTGCCGGTCAGGTTGATGCCTTCGTTGCCGTTGTTGGTGATGACGTTGCCGTCGTTGGCGCCGGTGCCGCCGATGACCGTGTTGGCACCCTGCACGTTGATGCCGTTGTTGCTGTTGCCGTCGCCGGTGGTGCCGGTGCCGGTGGTGCCGATCCAGTTGCCGGTAATCGCGATGCCGTCGGCGCCGTTATCGATCTGGATGCCGTTGCCGGTGAAGTTGGTAATCATCAGCGCGTTGACGGTGCTGTTGTCGGCGCCACTGGTGAAATGCAGGCCGTTGCCGCTGACGCCGGTGCCGTCGATCTCGACCACCGGATCGCCGCTGTAGCCCGGCGCGGTAGAGCCGTCGATCGCGAGTTGCTCGTCGATCGTCGGCAGCGCGCTCGACAGGCTGATGGTGCCGGCCACGCCGAACTCGATGGTGTCGGCGCCGCCCGACGTATTCGCCAGCGTAATCGCCTCGCGCAGGGAACCCGCGCCCGAATCCGCCAGCGAGGTCACGGTATAGGTAGCGAAGGTGCCCTGGTATTCCTGCTGCAGCTCGGCGCTGACGGCGATCTTGCTCTCGACCTGGCCGACCCTGAATTCGAGCGCCCAGTCGCCACCCTCGTCGGCGGCGCCTGTCAGGTCGGTCGACGCGGCAACGTCGGCCAGCGTTAGCGCGCTGATATCCTCGATCAGGCTCTGCCCGGCCTCGGTCTCGGCGAGGTTACAGCCGTAAATAAGAATATCGCCGGTCTCGGCGAACGAATTGGCCCACAGTGCAATCTTGAGATTGTTATGTTCCAGTGTTGCCTCGTTGAGATCGGTATTGCCGAGCTGAATACTGCCGTCATCGCCATGGGAAATGATATGTACCGCGTCGAGGTCATCACGGCCGGCGAGAAACTCGGAGATTTCCTCGATGCCGTCCTTGTCCTGATCGAGCACCACGACTTCGATATTGCGATCGGCGTCCGCATTGCCCAGAATATCGTCGACCAGTTGCTGGTAATTGTCGACGCCGGCGTCGACGAATACGACTTCCTGCGACTGTTGCTCGGCGGCGGCCGTATCGCCGTTGGTGCCGGCGGCCGTGTCGCCATTGTCGAGATCGCGGTAAATCGCGTTGGCGTCCGAATCGAGGCTGCTGTCGATCAAACCCTCGATGCCGCCCGAAAACAGCCGCCGCTCCTCGAGTTCCTCGAGGATCAGCCTGGACTGCTGCTGGATATCTTTCGACGATTTGCTCATATTACGCTTCTATGACCACTCAACTATAGAACTACGCGCTTCGGTAACAGCTGCTGGCGCAAGCAGGCACCGGCGTACTAAATCTGAAGGCATTAAATGAGTATAGGCAGGGATCGGGGGCGTACCGGCCTCGGGACCGATAAAAATGGGGTCAAATTGCCGAAACTGTGAAGTGGTGCACGCGATCATTGCCATTCGCCCGGGCTAATTGCTGCTGCCGGACGATCCGAGTGCGCTGTAGACGTCCTCGTTTGACGGTTGAGGGGTTTCGAAGTCGAAATTAGCCATGCAGTTGACGCCGCCGACCAGCTTGTCTTCGGGGTTGGGCAACTCCATGCGCACGGTAAAGCTGCCGCTGGCCGGGTCGATCAACTGGTCGACGATGGTCACGGTCGCCTCAAACACCTGGTTGGCGGGCTGCTCGGGATAAATTTCGACCCGCATGCCTTTCTGTATCAACCCGAAATACTCGGTCGGCGCGATCAATTCGACCTTGAGCGGGTTGACCTTGGCGAGTTTCATGATGGTGCGCCCGGATACCGATTCGCCGACCATCGCGTAGCGGTCGACGACGATGCCGTCGATCGGGCTGTTGATGGTCCTGAGCGCGAGCTGGGACTGCGCCAGTTCCAGGTTGAGTTGCGCGATGCGGCGCTTCTCCTTGGCCTTGTTGAGCTCTATCCGCGCCAGCGCGACCTCGGTCTCGGCCTTGTCCTTTTCATATTGCGACACCGAATTCTGCGCCAGCAAGTCCTGCATGCGCTGGTGATACTGCTTCGCGTACCTGAGCTGTTCGCGGCGATTCTCGACGTCGCTGGAGGATTTGGCCTGCAAGCTCGCCAGGCGGACCTTGGCCTGTTCGACAGAGGATTCCAGCTGCGCCAGCGGTTGGCCCTGCTTCACGGTATCGCCGATTTCGACCAGGATATCTTCCAGCACCGATTCCACCGGGCTGCTGAGCTCGACATACATTTCCGGTTTGACCAGGCAGTCGAGTTCGGCGGCGGCGGCGGGCGCGGTCTTCGTAATCGCGAACACCGCCATCAAAAGCATCAGGGCGGATATCAGTACCCGCCGGCATTGCCGAGCAGCAGGCGGTTTTACCTTAAATTCGATGGCAGTTAATTGAGACGTCATCCCCGCGAAAGCGGCAGTCCAGCGTTTCGGGATCTGGTAATAACTGAAGCGCCCACCTTTAAAAGATTCCCGCTTGCGCGGGAATGACGCATTTATATTCAATAAGCGCGATTTTGATCTGCTGCTGATTTCGGAGTTGATCTGGAGTCTTGTTTTCATCATTCAAACCTTCCTGAAAACGCCAGCGTTCGCCGCAGGCGTCGGTCCTGTTTCATCAACTGTTTTCTAATACGACACTGCCTGGCTTCATGCCTTTTCTGCGGCAGGCGCAGGATCGAGCGGCTGATAAATCCTGGCAGCGGCTGGCCCGGCTTAGTCATGCGCTTCAGCATCGACACAACGGTCGGGCCGTAGTGGCCGGCCAGCGCCGAA
>CALJQI010000414.1 GCA_937980285.1 uncultured Gammaproteobacteria bacterium
TGATTGATGATCTCGATCATGCGCTCGTCGGCCTCGGATAACTCGTCATTCTCGTTCAGCAGCTCGGCTGCGTACGAGATGGCGCCCAGCGGATTGCGGATCTCGTGGGCAATGCTGGCGGTCAGGTGCCCGAGAGAAGCCAGCTTGGCCTGCTGCATGCGGTCGCGAATTGAGGATACGTCGTTGAGGAAGATCATCGTGTTGGGCTGCCCTTCGCTTTGCAGCTCGCGGAAACTGATCTGAATATTATCGATGCCGGTTTCGGCGGCGCTGGTATCGCCGGCATTGTTGCGCCAGGCTTCCAGCGAGGCAAGGATCTTGGGGCAGTCCTTTTGCAGAGAGATCGACTTGATATTGGCAAGGTGCAGCATATCGAGAGCGGCCTGGTTGATATGACGAATCTGGTCGTTACGGCTAAGCACGATGACCCCGGCCTGCAGATTTTCGATAATCTCCTGGTTTAGCGCCGACAGTAACGCCACGTCGCGTTCGCGTTGCTGAATCAACTGTTCACTGCTGCGCACCCGTGTCATCAGGTTATGGGTGATGATGGCGGTTGCGATCAGGCTGGCGCCGAGGATGCCGACCTGGGTCGAGGTGCCGCTGTATGCGGGAATATTGCTTATCGAGTAGATGTGCTCGGCCAACAAGCCCAGCGACGCCAACGAGGCAAATAAAGTGGACAGCGCCTGCTCGGTTAGTAATCCCGAAACCGCCACCGATATGATCAGCAGCATGCCGAGCCCGCTGGAGATGCCGCCACAGGCGTGCATCAGCAGGATGATGATGATCGTGTCACCGTAGATTTGCAGCGTGACCTGGCTTCGAAAACCGCGGCGTTCGATCCAGGCGGCGACAATCCAGATCAACGCAAGTAGCAGAAAAGCGAAACTGACCCAGGAATAGAGCGAGTGATGCACGATGGTCAGCAGCGGTGACGGGCTGACGAAGCTCTGTGCGAAAAAAATTGACGCTAGCCCGAGTCGATAGACATTGAGCAGGCGCACCGAGGTCCAATTGGTGGATCTCGGTCGATATCCGCTCTCGAACGGGCTAGTGCTGGTCAAGGTCTGCATGTTCCTGGCAGCAATAGGGCTCCTGGTTGACGGAAACCACCGATGACTCGGGCACGTGCACGCCGCAATACCTGCATTGGCGCATATTTTCCGAACGGCCCGATTCCAGCTGCTCGGGATCAGGGTCGGCGCTGAACAGCCGCTTCAGCAGCCACATCAGAATGACGATGATTGCCAGTAAAATAATCAGGCGTATTAAAAACATGGGCGCTGGTGTGGTTGAGATCTCAGGATGACGGATAAGTCTGTAGATTATAGCGATAATAGAACAAACCGCGCGTAATGTTGCAACTGGCAAACACCAAAACAGGCCCTGGTTGTCGCATGCCTTCGGTTGAAAATGGTATCCGGGTGGTGCGGATAATTGCCCTCGATCAGGTTAATATCACGCCATTTAAAAAAAATCGCCTGGTGACTTGCTGAACCGAAAAAACGCCCCTATACTGCCCGCCTTTTATTGTTATGGTCATCAGTGGAGAGCGAATCAATGACAATAGAATTACCCGAGGGATACAAGCCATCCCCGAAAGAAGAATACATGTCACCCATGCATCTCGAGTACTTTCGTCAGAAGTTACTGAGCTGGCGTGCCGAACTGTTGCAGGAATCTGAAAACACGATTTCGCACCTGAAAGAGGAAAACTGGCAGGAACCCGATATCAATGACCGGGCCTCGCTGGAAACCGATGCCGCGCTCGAATTGCGTACCCGTGACCGCTATCGCAAGCTGGTCAACAAGATCGATTCAGCGCTGTCGAGAGTCGCCGACGGTACCTATGGTTACTGCGACGATACCGGCGAGGAAATCGGCCTGTTTCGTCTGGAAGCGCGTCCGATAGCTACGCTGACGGTGGAAGCCCAGGAAAAACACGAGCGCCTGGAGAAGCAACGGCGCGACGACTGAGGCAAGCCTGCGTTAATTGTTGAAACGGCCTGTTTATCAGGCCGTTTTTGTTTCGTCGTCCAGATGGGGCACTCGTGCTGTCGGCACCACCCGCGCGGCGCCTTCGCAGTGCTGGTGCTGATCGTCGAAGAAAATATGCGGCGAAAAAGATTCCAGGATTTTATGCTTGGGAACGCCGCCGAGGAAAAAGGTTTCGTCGATACGGACATTCCAGGTGCGCAGCGTACGGATAACCCTTTCGTGGGCGGGACTGTTGCGCGCGGTTACCAGAGCGGTTCGCAGCGGCGGTTCGTTCTGGCTGGTGTTGCTATCCAGGTCAAACTGCAGAAACGACAGGGTTTTCAGCAGCTTGGCGAACGGGCCCTCGGGTAGCGGCTGCTGGGCATTTTCCTTTTCATGTTCGATGAACGCTTCCAGCCCCTGCTGCTGGTAAATCATTTCCGACTCCTTGGAAAACAGCACCGCGTCGCCGTCGAAAGCGATTCTGATCTGTTGCAGCGGATCCGCGCGGTTTTGGCTGGGCCCGTCGTAGATCAGGCCCGCCGCGACGTCCGAATCGACGGCGGCCTGAACGTCTTCCTCGGTGGCCGACAGGAACAGGTCGACCTCGAAGGCGTTGAGGTACTTGGCAACCGGTTCGCCGCCGGTGAAGGCCGCGCGCGTGATGTCGAGGCTGTAATGGTCGATTGAATTAGATATGCGCAGGCTGGTATCCGCCGAGTTGCGAGAAATAATCACGACTTCGGTGCGACGCACCCCGGCTTCGATATCGTTGATCCTGAGAATGGCTTCGATCAGCGCATAGCCGGTGCCGGGTTTGAGTACGTCGTTTTCGTGTTCCAGCTGGTAGCGGCAATAGGCTTCCAGGCCCTCGTTCTCGTAGATTTCGTTTTCCAGGCTGAGGTCGAACAGCGCGCGCGAGGATACGCCGATAACGAGATAATTGCTCAGGTCGTAAGCCATCAGATCTTCTTTGTCAGAATTTTGGAGCCGCGCTCTGGATTATAGCTCTTCTGTTTCATCGCCGGCAGGGGAAAATCCCGGTTTTCGCTGAAACCATGTTCGATAAACCAGTGCGAGGTGCGTGTGGTCAGGGTATAGAGTTGCGAGATACCGTCATTTGACGCCTGTAACTCCGCCGCCTGCAGCAGCTGGTTACCGAGCCCTGCGCGCTGGTAATCTTCGTGCACCGCAAGACAGGCAAGCTCGGCGAGTTTTTCGGCACTGTCGGGGATGCAGGCGATGCACGCGATGATCATGCCATCTTTTTCGATCACCTGGAAATGCCGGATTTCAAGCTCCATTTGCTCGCGTGACCTGACCACCAGCACGCCGCTGGCTTCAAGCGGTTCGATCAGGCTGAGGATACCGCCTATATCGTCGATATTGGCGGTGCGGCTGCCCTCGTAGAAAAGGTTGGTCACCATGATGCCGTAGCCGTCGCGGGTAAACAGTTCCAGCAGCAGTCCGCCGTCGACCTGCTGATCTATAATATGTACCCGTTTGACCTGCGCCTGGATGGCCAGGATGGCCTGTTGCAGCAGGCTCTTCAAATCATCGGGTGTGCTCTCGCTTGCCAGAAATTGTTCGCACTGGCTGGTGGATAGCGTGCTGGCCAGGCTGTCTGAATCGGCTCTTTCCTGCTGTATGAAAATGAGCTTGTCGGCCCTGAGCGCACGCGCGACTTCACAGGCCAGCTCTTCGGTCGGCAGATTGAACACCTCTCCGGTGCGCGAGTAACCGAGGTTCGATAGCAGCACGATATGGTTGAGCGAGAGCAGTGCCTTGATCTGCTCGTGCTTGATCGCGCGCACCTTGCCAGAATGCTGCATGTCGATTCCGTCGATTACGCCCAGCGGCATGCCGATTACAAAGTTACCGCCGATCATGGAAATTTCCGACCCGGACATGGGCGTGTTCGGCAAACCCATCGACAGTTGCGATTCAAAATAGGTTTTTACCTCGTTGATGGCCTGCACCACGTAGGGCAGCGTTTCGGCATCGGTAATTCTGATATTGTGATGAAACCTCGATTGCAGCTGATTATCGGCCAGGTGTTTGTCGATGCTGCTGCGGCTGCCGTGCAGGATAACCAGCTTGATGCCAAGATGGTTCAGCAGGGCGATATCATGTACCAGGCCGATAAATCGGTCTGAATAAATGACTTCGTCCGAAACCATGATGACGATGGTTTTTTTACGATGCGCCTTGATATAGGGCGCAGCGGCGCGAAACCACTGCACGTAATCCTGCGTGTTGCTCATGTTTGTCGATATCCGCTAAACTCGGGCCAAACTATATTACATTCGCTGTAGCTAAGGAATCTCTGCAAAAGGCGGAGCTTTCCTCGGCGCGGGAATGTGCCATCATTTCCGGATCGAGCAAGCGATTGGAAATGAAGAAAAACGCAAAATCACATTTGAGTTTTTCATGCTCTGCCGGGTCAGGATGATTCATGCAGGGCTTGCCTTAACGTAGACCACAAAGGGCATTCGAGATCAACAACCAAGATCAGCCAGTCAACAGCCATCAACAGCAACAACAGCAACTTGTTGCCTTTCTTTACCAGCGTTTTCGCGTTGGTATCTTCATCACCCTGTTCATTTCCCTGCTGGCCGCATCGATGGCTTATGTCGAACTGGCTATCCAGGGTCGAGAGCGATGGATCGCCGCATGGTTTATGCTGCTATGCCTGGTCATGTTTCTGCGCTGGCGCGTTTTACAGCGGTTTCTGAAGCTTCAGAACAGGGCTTTTTTCCCCTACCGGCTTTGGCATAGTCGATTTTTCATCGGTGTCGTTGCCACCGGCCTGATACTCGGCGGCGGCGCCGCGCTGCTAATGCCTTACATCACCATTAACGTGCAAATCGTTTTGCATTCGATGTTGTTGACCATGTGTGCGGGGGCGATCGCCTACCTGTCTACGTCGTTTCAAATCTATATCGCATACATGCTGACGATCATGTTGCCGGTGACGATCTGGTTGTTCCTGCAAAATAATTCGGTCAGTTACGTTCTCGGCTGTTTGTATCTGTTTTTCATGATCGCCGGCTGGGTCAGCGTCAAGCGCATGAACCAGTTGGTGCGCAACGCGCTGTATTATCGTTACGACAACGAGGCCCTGATCGAGGATTTGCAGCGGCTGCTGGAATCGGTTTCGCAAAGCAACAAGGCGCTTGAAAAAATCTCGACCACGGACGAGTTGACGGGGATATCGAACTACCGTGCTTTTCGTGTGCAACTGGAAGAAACCTGGCGTCAGTTCCAGGGTAATAATGTGCAGGTTTCGCTGATAAAACTGAACGTCGATTATTTCCACGAGTTCAACAGCCATTACGGTCAGGAGACCGCCGATCGTTATCTGCGGCAGATAGCCGGCATGTTAAACCAGCAGCTTTCGCATCAAAGCCAGATGGTAGCCAGGCTGCATGGCGCGGAGTTTGCCCTTTTATTGCCCGGCGTGAGCTGTGAAAACGCGCGCCAGGTTGCGCACAACATCATGCACGAACTGGCACAGCAAAAAATAGAACACGCCAAATCCCCCGCGGGGCCTTATCTGAGTCTGAGTGTCGGCTTGGGCAGCCAGGTCGTATCGCCGGGTAGCTCGTCGCGCGAGCTGCTGGTCAGGGTCGATACCGCGCTCAAACTTGCCTCGGAGCGCGGTCGCAACCGGCTCGAAGTGCTCGAAGGCTAGGCTTCGGTCGCTAGCAGGAATTCGAGTAATGCTTTTTGCGCATGCAGGCGGTTTTCGGCTTCCTGCCAGATAACCGATTGCGGGCTATCCAGCACATCGCTGGTCACTTCCTCGCCGCGATGCGCGGGCAGGCAGTGCATGAACAGCGCCTCGCCGTTGGCGCGCGCCATGACTTCCTGGTTGACCTGGTAGCTGCTGAAAGTTTCGATACGTTGCTGCTGTTCCTCTTCCTGCCCCATACTGGCCCAGACGTCGGTTACCACCAGGTCGGCACCGCTGGCGGCGTCGAGTGCACTCTGGTGCAGGCTGATCCGCTCGCCGCCGGACTCGAGTATCGCGGCGTCGGGTTCATGCCCCGGCGGGCAGGCGATAGCAAGTTCGAAGTCGAAGCTGATTGCCGCGTTGATGTATGAGTGACACATGTTGTTACCATCGCCAATCCAGGCAACCCGGGCGCCGGCAATATCGCCGCGTTGTTCGAACCAGGTTTGCATGTCGGCGAGCAACTGGCAGGGATGCAGCAGGTCGCTAAGGCCGTTGATAACCGGTACCCGCGAGTTTTGCGCCAGCGCCTCGATACGATCATGGCCGAAGGTGCGAATCAGGATACCGTCGACCATGCTGGAAATAACCCGCGCGCTGTCCTCGATCGGTTCACCGCGTCCCAGGTGGCTGTCGCGTGGCGACAGAAACATGGCGTGCCCGCCCAGCTGGTACATGCCCGCTTCGAAAGAGACCCTGGTCCGGGTCGAGGATTTTTCAAAAATCATCGCCAGCAGCTTGCCGCTTAGCGGCGTATGCGAGACGCCCTGTTTCAGTTTTTGTTTGACATCGATTGCCTGCGCAATCAATGCTCGTAACTCATCGCTGGTGAAATCCAGCAGACTCAGAAAATGACGAGTGGACATGCTGCTATCCGGTAAATTGGTTAATACAGTCGATCAGCAACTCGGCGAGCGCCCTGGTCTGCGCCTCGCTGATGATCAATGGCGGTAACAGGCGTATCACGTTTTCGGCGGTTACGTTGATCAGCAAGCCCTGTTCCAGCGCCTGTCCGACCAGAGCCTGGCAGGGCTGTTTCAGCTCGACCGCGAACAATAGCCCGAGGTGGCGTATCTCGGCGACCTGGTCGTTACCCGCCAGTCCCTGGCGCAGTAATGCAGCCAGTTGTTCACCGCGCCGGGCCGCATTGTCGGCGATCCCGTTTTCGAGCATGTATTCGAGGACCGTGTACGCCGCGCGACAGGCCAGCGGGTTGCCGCCGAAAGTCGACCCGTGCTTGCCGGGAACTATGACATCGGCGGCGGCGCCGTTGCAGACACAGGCGCCGATCGGCACGCCGTTACCCAGGGCCTTGGCCAGGGTCATGACATCGGGCACGACATTTTCGTGCTGGCAGGCAAACAGCTTGCCGCTGCGGCCCATTCCGGTCTGGACTTCGTCCAGCATTAGCAGCCAGTCGTGCTGGTCGCAGATTTGTCGCAGCGCCTTTAGATAACCGCTGTCGGGGATTACGATGCCGGCCTCGCCCTGTACCGGTTCGACCAGGACGGCGACGACATTTCGATTGTTCTCGGCGATTGCGCGTACCGCTTCGATATCGTTGTAGGGCGCGCGCACGAAACCGGAAACCAGCGGCTCGAAGCCGGCCTGTACCTTGCGGCTGCCGGTGGCGCTCAAGGTCGCCATGGTGCGGCCGTGGAAAGCCTGTTGCATGACGACGATTTGCGGATTGTCGATATCGCGCTGGTGACCGTACAGGCGCGCCAGCTTAATCGCGGCCTCGTTGGCCTCGGCGCCGGAGTTGGCGAAGAAGACCCGGTCCATTTTCGCGTTTTTACACAGCAGGTCGGCGAGTTTCTGCTGCCAGCCGATCGAGTACAGGTTCGAGGTGTGCAGCAGGCTTGCCGCCTGTTCCTGGATAGCCGTGGTTAATGCCGGCAGGTTGTGTCCGAGGCTGGTAACCGAAATGCCGCAGAGGGCATCGAGGTACTGCTTGCCGTCGCTATCCCAGAGGTAACATCCGTCGCCGTGGGTGAAATTTACCGGCAGGGACTGATAAGCATGAACGAGATGGTCTGACATCGGCTTTGCGCGTGAAAAAAGCGATCAAACATACAGTGATTCTCGGCGATTTCAAGCTTTTTAGAACAAAAAAAGCCCCGCCGGAGCGGGGCTTTCGGTTTATCCGGGTTCAGCGCCGATTAAAACAGCATGCCGTGCCCCTGCGCGGTCATTCCGAATAGCATCGGAATCGACAACAGTGTATTGGTGCGCGAAGCCATCAAGGCCACGGTCTTGGCTTTGGCGATAACGTCGGCATCGTGGGTTTGCCCGTCGAGGCCGAGAATTTTCTTCTGGTTGGGCCAGATCAGTACCCAGACGTTGAACAGCATGATGGTTCCGAGCCAGGCGCCCATGCCGATTGCGCGGAAGCCTTCGGCAAAAGTGAAGGCGGCGACGACGCCAGAGCCTTCGCCGCCGTGCATGGCTTCGAGCGCCATCGCGCCGGTGAGCCATGTGCCTACCGCTGCCCAGCGGAACCAGAACAGCGCGTTAGGCGCGACATACTTGTTGATTGCGGCCGGGCCGGGGCCGCCGTCATTGGCCTCGGACAGCGCTTTGGCAACGCCAGGCACCTGGATGAAATTGAAGTAGTACAGCAGGCCAACCCAGGTGATACCGGCGAGGACGTGCATCCAGACCCAGAATTGCCATGGGTTGACGGTTCCCGTCGTACCCAGGACGAACATCAGCACGATAGCCAGCACAAAGCCGGAAATAATCGTGCCGGAAATAGATTTTAATGGATTCATTGATGACTCCCGATTATAAACGTTTAGAATACGGGGCTTTGGTGCGTGCTTGCCCATGCCCGTCACACGCGGCGGAGTATAAGGACTTTCGGAATAGGGTGCAATGATATCTCTGGGCCGTGAAATCGTGAGCCGCAAAGGTCTTTGGTGAGGTTATATGTGCGGCTTGTTTGGTGCCCTGAGTTTCGACGCTAGCGCGATCAGTTCGGCGCATGCGCAAAGCATGTCGGCCAGGGTCGCGCAACGCGGTCCCGACGATAAGGGCGAGTATTTCGACGGCCCGGTAATGCTCGGGCATCGGCGTCTATCGATCATCGATTTGTCGCCTGCCGGGCATCAACCGATGCAGGACAGCAGTCAGCGCTACTGCATCGTTTTCAACGGCACTATCTATAATTACCCCGAGTTACGCGAGCAATTGATCGCCAAGGGTTACCGCTTCAATTCGCATAGCGATACCGAGGTCATTGTCAACGCCTATGCCCACTGGGGCGCCGATTGCGTCGAACGCCTGCACGGCATGTTCGCCTTTGCCATCTGGGATTCGAGGCAGCAAAGCCTTTTCCTCGCGCGCGACCGCATGGGCATCAAGCCATTGTATTACGCGCATAGCGACGCCGGATTTTATTTTGCGTCGAATCCGCAGGCCTTGCTCGCCACCGGATTGTTCGCCACCGATATCGATCCTGTCGGACTGCATTTCCAGCTCAGCCTGCACGCGGTGATACCGGCACCGCGCACGCTGATCAAGTCGATCAGAAAATTCCGCCCGGCCTTTTCGATGACCGTAACCGCTGACGGTAAACAGAGTGAGCAGCGATACTGGTCGCTGCTGGCAAAAAGACCCGCCGAGCCAATGTCGGCCGATGAATGGAACGACGCGATTCATGACTCGTTGATGCAGGCGGTCAGGAAACGGCTCACCATCGCCGACGTGCCGGTGGGCGTATTGCTGTCGGGCGGACTCGATTCGAGCCTGCTGGTGGCCTTGCTGGCCGAGGCCGGACAACGGGATATCCGCACTTACAGCATCGGCTTCGAGGATCAACCGGAGGAGCGCGGCAACGAGTTCGAGTTTTCCGATCCGGTGGCGCAGCGATATGCCACCGATCACCAGAAGTTCCTGATACCGAACGACGAAGTGCTGACCCGCCTGCCGGAAGCGGTGGCGGCGATGGCCGAACCGATGTTCGGCCAGGACGCGGTCGCCTTCTACCTGCTTTCCGAGCAGGTTTCCAAATCGGTCAAAGTGGTGCAAAGCGGGCAGGGCGCCGACGAGGTTTTCGCGGGTTACTTCTGGTATGCGCAAATGTCGGCGGCAAGCGCCGAGCCGCGGCTGCAGCGGTTTGCCGATCGATACGTCGATCGCGACCACGACGAATTCCTCGAAACCGTAGCCGAGGCTTACCGCGGTGAGGATTATACTTCGCAACTAATCGAGGAAAACCTGAACACCGAGCAGGCGGATTGCTTTCTCGATGCCGTGTTGCGTTTCGATATCACCACCCTGATCGTCGATGATCCGGTCAAGCGCGTCGACAATATGACCATGGCCTGGGGTCTAGAGGCGCGGGTACCGTTCCTCGATCATCAACTGGTGGAACTGGCGGCCGCCTGTCCGCCGGAGCTCAAGCTCAAGCACCAGGGAAAGGGGGTGCTCAAGGAAATTGCGCGAGGGCGCATTCCCGACGCGGTGATCGATCGGCCCAAGGGGTATTTTCCGATGC
>CALJQI010000415.1 GCA_937980285.1 uncultured Gammaproteobacteria bacterium
TGCTGGAGAGCGCGCAGGCCGGTCAGGCCGGGATAAAGCCCGGCGATCATATCATCCGTTACGACAGTCAGCCGATTTACAACTGGAGGGAACTGCGTTCGGCCACCACCAGCGGCAACATCGGTGACAGCGTTGAAGTCGAGGTTGACCGCGATGGCGAGACGCTGCAGTTTTACCTCATGCGCGGCCCCCTCGGAATTCGCATGGATGCGCTCAGGGTAGCACCCTGAGCGAACGCCATTGCGGCGCAATCGAGAATCTTGCCACGATGCCCCGATTTAAAGATTCCCGCTTGCGCGGGAATGACTCCAGGCTTTGTCATCCCCGCGCAAGCGGGGATCTCGTAACGCTGCCAGAATTCCAGCCTGCGCGCTAATGGTTGCCGTTGCTTCCAGTTGCAGGCAGATCAGATAGTTATCACTGGTAGGCTCGCCACAGCATGGATGCGCCCGAGACCACCAGAATGCCGATGATCAGGTACTGGAATCGCGCGTCGCTGATGCGTTGGCGAATGCGCTGCCCGAGCAACAGGCCGATGGTCACCGGGATGGTCGCCAGCGCGGAATAGGCCAAAAGGCGCTGATCGAGGATGCCGAACAGGTAGAGCGTGAGCGTCCACGGCACTACCGCGCTGACATCGAGAAAGCTGATGGTACTGACGAACTGATTCTTAGAAAGGCCTCGAATCGAAATCAGGTAAACGATCAGCATCGGGCCGAAAAACGAGCAAACGCCGCCGATCAGGCCCGATGCGCCGCCAAAAAGAAAGCCGGCCGGTTTGACCGCGCGCCCGGGCAGGTGAAAGCGGTAATGCGAGCCCTGCAAAACCGCGAAACCGATGACGGCGACGCCGACCAGCACCAGCAGGGTTTTTTCGTCGATGACGGAGAGGATTTTTACCCCGATCCAGGTGCCGATCAGGATGGCGACGAAGGCCGGCCAGAAGTTTCTCGCCACCTTGTAGCCGCGCTCGGCCTGGGCGAATTGCCACAGGTTGGCGACCACCACCGGAATCGCCATGATCGCGATCGCCATTTGCGGCGGCAATACCTGCGCCATCATCGGTACCGTCAGTAACGGCGTGCCGACGCCAAGCGCGCCCTTGATAAAGCCCCCGCAGCAAAGCGCGAAAAAACACCAGCTGACGATCCAGGGCCCGTACTCGGCAAGCAAGTCGATACTCCTCGAACAAAGCACAACATGATATCAGCCTGCGCCGCCATGGAAACCCGCCCCGCGAATATTCATTCTGAGTCCCTAAGCCTGAAACTTGTTCACCTGGATACCGCGGCTTGACCCGAAGCCTGTCACGCCACGGGATGACAGGTTATCGCTGCGCATTTAAAATCGGGGTGACTGCGAGTAAACTTGCGCCTTTGATCGACACCCAGGTATCCGACATGGCCAAGCCGGCAGTATCCGCGGTAACCGACGCGACCGACGAAGAAAGAGCGAGCGTGACGCAACTGATCGAGCGCGCGCAACAGGCGATGCGGCAGTTTGCCGGCGCCGACCAGGCGCGGGTCGACGAGATCGTGACCGCGGTTGCCTGGGCCCTTTACAAACCGGAAAACGCCAAGCACCTGGCCGAGCTGTCGGTTCGCGATACCGGCATCGGTAACGTCAAGGACAAGATCGTCAAGAATCAGCGCAAGACTTTCGGCACCTTGCGCGACCTGATGCGGGTACGCACCGTCGGCGTCATCGAAAACGATACCGGCCATGGCGTCATCAAGTACGGCAAGCCGGTGGGCGTGGTCGCGGCGATCACACCGTCGACCAACCCGGCGGCGACGCCGGTGAATAAGTCGATGATGGCGCTCAAGGGCGCCAACGCGATCGTGATCGCGCCGTCGCCGGCGGGCTGGAGCAGCACCAACGCCACCGTCGAGCTGATGCGCGGCGCGCTGCAAAAGGTCGGCGCGCCGCAAGACCTGGTGCAGATTCTGCCGCAGCCTGTATCGCGCAATATGACGCGGCTGTTGATGGAGCAGGCCGACCTGATCGTCGCCACCGGTTCGCAGAACAACGTGCGCGCGGCTTACAGCAGCGGCACCCCGGCGATTGGCGTCGGCGCCGGCAACGTGCCGGTAATCATCGACAGCAATGCCGATCTCAACGATGCCGCGCAAAAAATATGCGCTTCTAAAACTTTCGATAACTCGACCTCCTGTTCTTCGGAGAATTCGCTGATCATCCTCGATGACCGCTACGAAGAGGCGATGACCGCGCTTAAAAACGCCGGCGCTTATCGCTGCGGCGAGGAAGAAAAGGCGTTGATCCGCGAGCGGCTGTGGGTCGACGGTAACCTGAACCGTGAATTGATCGCAAGAGACGCCGACGTTTTCGCCGCCGGCGTCGGCCTCGACGAGTCCGCTCGCGCGGCGCGATTTTTCCTGGTCGAAGAGGATTTCGACCCTGAATCGCCGTTCGCCGATGAAAAACTGTCACTGGTGCTGTCGGTATACCGCGCGCGCGATTTCGACCACGCGGTCGAGCTGGTTAGCAGTATTCTGAACGTGCAGGGCCGAGGGCATTCCTGCGGTATCCACACGCGTAACCTCGATCATCCGGTGCGCCTGGCCGAGGAAATCGATGTCGTGCGCGTGCTGGTCAACCAGGCGCATACCTTCGGCAACGGCGGCAGTTTCAACAATGCGCTGAACTTCACGCTGAGCATGGGCTGCGGCACCTGGGGCGGCAACAGCATCAGTGAAAACCTGAATTACAAACATTTCATCAACACCACCCACCTGGTGACCACGGTGGCCGAGGAC
>CALJQI010000416.1 GCA_937980285.1 uncultured Gammaproteobacteria bacterium
AGCACGCCTTCGAACACCGTCAGCACTTCGTCGTACTTTATCGTCCAGGGTATGCGTGCGTTGCTCATCCGGCCCCAGCCGGTACCGAGTTCGGTACCGTCGTCGGCGCCGCAGACACCGGCCACCTGCGCCATGTCGCCATATTCGAATCGCGGCGAGAAATCGAGTTCGTCGAAACGCAGCAACCGGGTTGCAGCCTTTTTAATGGTCATTTGAATTACCGATTGCATTCAGCATACAGTTCTGTATATTCAAACATACAACCATGTATGGTGCAACCTATGCCCGATAACAGCCTGCTCAAGGCGGTCGCCGCGCGCGGCGCCCCCACCCCGGATCGCAAGCAGTTACAACGTTTCGACTGGCTGCAACGCGCGCTCGAGGTTTTTGTCTGCGAGGGTATCGACGCCGTGCGCATCACGCGCCTGGCCGACGACCTCGGCGTCACCCGCGGCAGTTTTTACTGGCATTTCGAAAACCGCGAAGACCTGATCGACGCGCTGGTAAGCTACTGGAAAGACAAGAACACGGCGGCGATTACGCAATCGGTGGCCGCCGCCAGCAGCCTTGCCGACGGCATTTTTCGCTTCTTCGAAACCTGCATCGACGCCGCCTCCTTCGATCCCCGGCTCGACCTCGCGATCCGCGAATGGTCGCGACGCTCGGCGCCGGTTCGCCAACTGGTGGACCGCGAGGACGACGCGCGCATCGAGGCGCTGAGGCTTTTCTACGCCGGCTACGATTACCCGATGCCGCAGGCGCTGATTCGCGCGCGCGTGCTTTACTACTCGCAGATCGGTTTCTATGCGCTCGAAGTCGAAGAACCGTTGACCACCCGGCTCGGCTACACCGAATCCTATTTCGAATGTTTCACCGGGCGGAAACTCGATTCGCGACTGGCTGAAAAATTTCGCCGGCATATTCTCGACACTTACGGAGATTCGTTATCGTGAGCAGACGATCAAGACGCGGTCGACACCATGGCGTCGCCGATACCTCGCACAAGCGCGTGGTCAACTACAGCAAACTAACCAACCCCCTGCTGCGCCAGCCCGCATTCAGCGAGGACCGGCTCGAAGCCATTCATCGCACCGCGCTGCGCGTGATCGAGGAACTCGGCATCAAGGTGCTCAACGCCGAGGCGCGCGACTATTTCAAACAGGGCGGCGCAAGCGTCGACGAAGACACGCAGCTGGTCAGGATCGATCCGTCACTGATTGCGTCAGCGCTCGAATCGGCACCCTCGGAATTCGTCCTCTACGGTTCGGAAGCGGCGGCCGAT
The DNA here is from genome assembly GCA_937980285.1 of uncultured Gammaproteobacteria bacterium. GTDB lineage: Bacteria > Pseudomonadota > Gammaproteobacteria. The sequence continues at coordinate 1,283 of CALJQI010000416.1, forward strand.
GTCACCCTCGGCGGCGACAACGTTGCCTTTACCTGCGTCGGCGGCGCGCCGCATATTTCCGACCTCGACCACGGCAAGCGCCCGGGCACGCTGGAAGACACGCGCAACATCATCAAGCTGAGCGAACACTTCGACGTGCTGCACCTGCAGTCGCCCAACGTCGAATCGCAGGACGTCGAGGTCCACCTGCGCCATTACCAGGTCACCGAGGCCCAGCTAACCCTGAGCCGCAAGCCCTTTTTCATTTTTTCCCGCGGCAGTGCGCAGGTCGAGGACGCGTTTGCGATGACGCGCATCGCGCGCGGCCTGAGCCAGGCGGAATTCGAGGCCAAGCCCTGGTGCTACACGGTGATCAACACCAACTCGCCGCGCCAGCTCGACATCCCCATGTGCCAGGGCATCATCGACTTCGCCCGTGGCGGACAGGTTTCGGTCATTACGCCGTTTACGCTGGCCGGCGCGATGGCGCCGGTGACCATGCCCGGCGCGCTGGTGCTGCAGCACGCGGAGGCGATGGCGGGCATCCTGCTGTCGCAAATCGTGCGCCCCGGCGCGCCGGTGGTTTACGGCTCGTTTACCTCCAATGTCGACATGAAATCGGGTTCGCCCGCCTTCGGAACCCCGGAGTTCGTGCAGGCGGCGTTCGGCGCCGGGCAGCTGGCGCGTCATATTGGCCTGCCCTGGCGCGGATCGGCGGCGACCGCGTCGAACGCGCCCGACGAGCAGTCGGTCTACGAGTTCCTGATGTCGGCCTGGGGCAGCATCCTCGGCGGCGTCAACCTGATGGTGCACGCCGCCGGCTGGCTCGAGGGCGGCCTTACCGGGTCGATGGAAAAATTCATTCTCGACGTCGAAATGCTGCAAACCTTTGCCGAGATTTTCGACCCGCTGGACAGCAGCGACGCCGAGCTCGCCTACGAGGCCATCGCCAGCGTCGAACCCGGCTCGCATTTCTTCGGCTGCGAGCACACCATGGCGCGCTACCAGACGGCGTTTTACGAGCCGCTGGTTTCCGACTGGAGTAATTTCGGGCAGTGGACGGAAAATGGCAGCAAGACCGCTACCCAGAGGGCGAACGGCATCTGGAAACAGATTCTGCGCGATTTCGAGGCGCCGCCGATGGATCCAGCGAGGCTGGAGGAATTGCAGGCCTTTATCGAGCGCCGCAGCGCCGAGGGCGGCGCGCCGGTCGACTAAAGCGTTTTCGAACTGGCCTGCAAGCCGCCGATTTCGAGATGCGGCCCTGAACCGCGGCCGACGATATGCTCGGGCCCGGGCTCGGTAACCACCGCAATCGCCCGCTGCGGCATCAGCTTGAAGAAAGCCGTGCTGGCGAGCTCCAGGTCTTGCTTGTGATCCTGCGGATCGCTGCGCGCCCAGTATTCGATCTCCAGCAGTAACGGCTCGCCCTCGCGGTAGGCGCGAGCGGCAAACTGGTCGAGATCCTCGACCGTGGCGATCGGATGAAACTCGCCCTGGTAGGCGACGCCGGTCACGGTCTTGACGTCGAGCAGGTAAGGGATGACATAGGGCCCGTTGATCAGAACCGATTTCTGCGAACTCGAAATCCGGGCGCGGTGAGCGGGCCCCATACTATGCACCTTGGTGATCACCGGTTTCTTGAAGCGCCCGCGATCGCCGTCGGCCGAATCCCACATTTCGACGGTCATGCCGAGGAATCCTTCATAGCTGTCCGGGGACGGCGCCGCGTCACCCTGCCAGCCCTCGCCGAGCACGATCTCCACCTTGTGCCGCTCGCCGCCGCGAATCAGGTCCAGCGCCAGCGTTTCGCCGACGCCGTACTGGCCGACCAGGCGCACCGCCTGCTCGGTACTGGTGATCGAGGTATCGTTGATACGGTAGATTACGTCATGCGCTTCCAGCTTTTCCCGGCTCGGTCCTTCGTCGGGGGTTTTGGTCACCACCAGCGCGCCGCCGCCGCCCGGAACCTCGAGCACCTCGGCTTCGTCGGGGGTCAGCGTACTGACGATGCCGGAAAATCCGGCGTCGCCCCAGCTCGGCGGCCCGAGACGCAAATCGGCAACCGTCTGCATCACCAGGTTGATCGGCACCGCGAAGCCGATGCCGACGTTGGTACCGGGACGGGTCGAGTCGATCGCGGTGTTGATGCCGATGACGTGGCCGCTGCGGTCGAAAAGCGCGCCGCCCGAGTTGCCCGGATTGATGGCGGCGTCGGTCTGCAGGTAAGGCGTGGTGCCGTCGCGAAAGCGCTCGGTGTGCGAAATAATCCCGCGGCTGATGGAATCGGGATTGCGCCCGAGCGGATTGCCGACGGCGAAGGTTTCATCGCCGGCCTGCACCCGGCTGGAGTCGCCGAGTATCGCCTGCGGCACCTGGTCACAGTTTTCGAGCTCGAGAATGGCGACGTCGTGTCGAGGGGTTGCATTGACGACCCGGGCGGCAATGCCGGCGGTGCGATTCCAGCCACGAGGAAAAACCTCGATCAACGCCGCATCTTCGATAACGTGGTGGTTGGTCCAGACTTCGCAATTACGCGACGACACCAGGAACCCGGATCCGTTGTTGACTTCCCACACCGAGTCGCCGAATTTATCGACGGTCACGTGGGACATGGTGCGAATGGAAACCGAGACGTCGAGCATGGCTTCGGTGTCGATGCGGTTGTGGCGTTCCAGCGCGTAAATTCCAAGCGGTACCAGGCTGACAAACAGGCCTAACACGGCCATTCGCCAAAGTATCGTACTCTTCCTGTTCATGCGTCACCTCGTTAAAGTTCGGGTGATGCCTCCACGGTTACGTTTTTTTGCTTGTCAGTAAATTCGGAGCAATATTCGCGCCAATCGTTCGCAACCTGTTTTCCACGCTGTCGTATTTATACCTAATAGTACGAAAATTCATTTATTTCAATAAGTTATATCGATTTTGTGAACTGGCGCCGGATTTCGGGCAAGAGGCGCGGTCGACGGCAAAAAACCGCCGCTTGCCGCAAAGCGTCAAATTTCGACGCGATTTCAGCATCGGAAACAATAGCGGATCGTCCGCAATCAGCGGATTTACTTTTTGGAAGCGGGTGCGCGCGAATTCTTAATTTCGTTCTGTATCAGGCGCAAGATCCAGTTGGAAAGACTTCTGCCATCGGCGGCGGCAAGCTTTTTCGCTTTCTTTTTCAGGTCAGCCTCGACCCGGATGTTGATGATTTTTTCTTTGGCCATGCCACAACGCTTATCAATGTAAATCCCGACTGCCGGCAGCCAGGCGATATCGTGAACGGTTTCCTATTCTACCTGCCGCAACCGGGACAGGATACGGTTCATTACATTGTATATACAAACTGATCCCCAGGTCTCGACTTCCTGCCCGGGCTTATTCGACAACGAATCGATACTTGACCACCCTGTCGTTGCCGGAGTCGGATAGCCATAGCTCGCTACCCCGTACTTCGACGCCCTCGGGCGTGGTGAAGCGATTAGCGCCCCGCCCCGCCTTGCCATCGCCGAGCACGTGAAGCAACTCGCCGTCGGCGTCGATGAACTTGACCGCATGACTGTACTTGTCGGCGGCAATCAGGATTCCTTCGGCACTCAGGTCAAGGTAACGCACACCATTGAAATCATACTTTTCCTGCGCCAGTTCGCGCTTGATTTCGAGTTCGGGCGACAGCAGCAGCAGGCGGCTATTGCCGGCATCCGCGAGCCAGATATCGCCGTTGCGCGCCAGTTCGAGATCGTGCGGCGACGACAGGCCGCCCAGTTCGCCGACAATTTCCCCTTCCCGGTAAGCCACCACATTGCCCGACCAGGCGCCGGCCACGTAAATGATCCCGTTGGGATGGGCCAGCACGCCTTCCGGCCCGCGAATGCGCTCGCCGAGTTCGCCCACCAGTCGCGCCCGCGTGCCCTCCATCTCGTAGATGGTGACCCGGTTATTGTGCGTATCGGCGACATAGGCACGGCCACGCGCATCGAAATCGATATCGTGGGTGCCGCCCTGGTGGTCGGCGCCGAATTCATCCACCAGCGCCAGCGATTCAGGATCCAGGATGGCGACACGGTCGTTATCGACATCGGCGACAAACAGGTACTTGCCGTCCGGCGAAAGCTTGAGGTCGTGCGGGTTACCGAGTTCGGCGCGGCTCGCTGAGACAAAGCTTAACTTGAGGTCCGCCGCCTGCCCGCTCGCGGACAGCAGCGCGAGCAGCAACAGCAGCGACAGGCGCGAGATCGTCATGCGCGGTCAGGCCAGCGGCAGGTCATAGAGCGAACCGAACTGACCCAGGCGGTCTTCGATGCCGGCCAGCCTGAGGGCGTGCCAGGCCATGGCGTGGTTCGACGAGGTCAGCGGGATGCCGAGGTTTTTCTCCAGCTCGGCGCAGGCCTCCATCAGCCGCACCGAGGTGCAGGATACGAAGATCGCATCTAGTTCGGCGTGCCGCACCAGTTCGCGCACGCCGTCCTCGATCGACTGCGGCGTGATGCGGGCGACCACCGTGTCGCGATCGCTGTTGAAAGAGCCGAACACCGGCACCTGGTAGCCGCGCGCGTTGATGTAATCGGAGACGATCCTGTTGACGCTGGCGGGATACGGCGTCAAAAC
>CALJQI010000417.1 GCA_937980285.1 uncultured Gammaproteobacteria bacterium
AAACCGTTTCTTGTTTGCATTTGCGCTTTATGTCTATACAGCGGAAACGGCATTGCCCTGTCCGACGAGCAGGTTTCCGCGGTAAGGGATCTGGGCTGGTTGAACGGGATCGCGCTGCAGTGCGGCTACTTCGACCAGACCCGAGTCATGAAAAAAAACCTGGTTGAGGTCGTACCCAAAAGACGGGAGTTCGGGTTGGCCTTCGATGAAGCCTCCAACGAATCGTTTCTGGCCTTTATCGACAACAGGGAAGTATGTCCCGCGGCTGCCGCGCTGGCGCAGGATATCGGCGAGTCGTTGCAGGAGTTGCGGCGGATTTTTTCCAGCCCGTGATTCGACCAGGTTTCAAATGTGAATAAAGTCCGGGCCATTCTTGCTGCCGTCTTGCTGGCGTCCATGCCTGCCTCGGCCGGCGAAACGGGATTTCATGTAGTAACCGATTCGAGGGTGATGCACTCCTTGCTGGCCGGGCTCATGGGCGAAAACGCGTCGCTCGAGCTGCTGTCCGTCGAGCTGGACGAGCGGCAAGCTCAGCTGGATAAGTCAGATTTGTTTTTCCGCCTCGACGACGACGCGTACGGCGAGTCGGCCGACACCGCGCAGGCGGGCTCGAGCCGGCAGTCGATTAGTGTTCTGCGCAGTGAACCGCTCAAGGTATTGCCCAGCCGGGGGAACCGGGACAGTCCCGACCCTTACTTCTGGATGGACAGCCGTAATGTCCTGATCCTGATAGCCGAAATGACCAGCGTCCTGATAAACAGCGACCCCGCGAGGGCTCACGTCTACCGCAGGAACTTCAATTCCCTGAACGCGCGGGCCAGCAGGCTCGACCGCGGCCTGGAGTACGGATACCGCGATTTACAGGGTGCATCGGCGGTGCTCTACCACGATGTGTTGCAATATTTCGAGCAGGCCTATGCGCTGAAAACCAGCTCGGTGTTGTTGTCGTCGGGGCAGCGCGAAGTCGATGTCGCCGAGCTGGTTCAGGCGCGACAGCAACTGCTGAAAGGCGAGGCCGTTTGCCTGCTGGTAGATGCCAGCAAGCCCGCCGCGCAACAGGAATTGCTGCTGCAGGGCACCGACGCCCGACTCGGGCGGCTCGATGTCACCGGGACGTCGTTCCCGGCAGGAGCGGACCTCTATTTCGAATTGATGAAATACAACACGCGCGAGATCAAGCGCTGTCTGGGTCGCGAGGACGGTATTGGCGAGGACGCCGAATTGCCGCTGGCTTCGAATACGGAAGTCAAAAGCGGTCGCTTCATGCTCACCGATCATGACGGCAATCTTTTTTCCGACAGCGATATGCGCGGCAACTACCACCTGGTCAATTTCGGTTATACCTATTGCCCCGATATATGCCCGACTTCGCTGATGGTCCTGGGCAGGGTAATAAGCCTGTTGGGCGAGCGGGCCGAGTCGCTGCGATACTACTTTATTACCGTCGACCCCGGGCGCGATAGCGCGCAACGACTGAAGCAGTACGTGAGTTATTTTTCACCCAGCCTCACCGGGTTGACCGGTAGCGAGGCGATGATCGACCGGGTCGCGAAGCGCTTCAAGGTAAAATACGAAAAGCAGGTCGATCCGTCGGCAGACCCGGATCGTTACGCCGTCGACCACAGCACCGGAATATACCTGATGGCGCCGGACGGCGAATTCGTGACCCGGTTCGCTTATAGCTTTTCGGCGGAACAAATCGTCGAAAAGCTGGGCGCGCATCTGCGGTCTGGCGACAGTTGAGTTGAGGGATCTCTGCAAAACTCAAAATCCAGAGCCATTGCTAGCGGGGCCCAGCCCGTGAGCGAAGCGAACGCATTGGCTGAAGCGAAGCAATCTTTATGTTGAATTTCAAATACTTAAAGATTGCTTCGTCGCTGCGCTCCTTTATGCCCTGCGGGTATTTATGCCCTTTGGGTATCGCAATGACGAGTTTTGCAGAGATTCCTTGAATCAAAAACCTATGGTCTAGTGTCGATCGCACTACCGTTGCCGCGATGTATTCTGTAGAGTTCGCCGTCTTTTCTTATCCCGGAGAGTGATGTGAAAGTCATCGTGATTCCTGTCACCCCTTTCGAGCAGAACTGCTCGATCCTGATCTGTGAGCAAAGCAAACGCGCTGCCGTGGTAGACCCCGGCGGCGATGTCGAACGCATACTGGCGGCGGCTGACGAAGCCGAGGTGGCGGTGGAAAAAATTCTGCTTACCCATGGCCATATCGATCATGCGGGCGGCGTGGCCGAGCTGGCTGGCCGCCTGAACATACCCGTCGAGGGGCCTCATCCGGGGGACAGGTTCTGGATCGAGCAGTTACCCGAACAGGCCAGCCAGTTCGGCTTCGGCAAGGCGGATGTCTTCGAGCCAGACCGATGGCTGCAGGACGGCGATACGGTCGAGTTCGGTGAGCACGAGCTGCAGGTCATTCACGCACCGGGACACACGCCCGGGCACGTGGTTTTCTATGCCGCCGATGCCGGCCTGGCCGTGGTCGGGGATGTGCTTTTTAAAGGCTCGATCGGCCGTACCGATTTCCCGGGCGGCAATCACCAGCAGCTGCTGGATTCGATCCGCGGCAAGCTTTTTCCGCTGGGGGACGATATCGGCTTTGTTCCCGGGCATGGGCCGGCATCCACCTTCGGCGACGAGCGCAGGCATAATCCCTTCGTAGGCGACGCCGTTCAGGCCGAATGACAGGCCGGCTCTCATTGACCCTTACTTAAGGCTATTTTGGCGTCATTGCGAGCGCAGCGAAGCAATCTCCCCAATGTCAGCAAATTATCTGGAGATCGCTTCGCTACAGCCAATGCATTCGCTCCGCTCATGGGCTGGACCCCGCTCGCAATGACGCGCTTAAGTAAGCGCCATTCGGTCTGGTCCTATACCCGAACGAGAATACTTAAGGCGAACTGGCTAGCTTTCCGGGAAACGGGTGGCGTACTCCGCGCTCGCCGCCGGCAGGTCGCCCTGTTCCGATTCCCCTGTCGCCATGAAATGACGTTCGGCGGCGCTACTGATGCGATGGTAGATGCGCGCCGTCATTTTGCG
>CALJQI010000418.1 GCA_937980285.1 uncultured Gammaproteobacteria bacterium
GATTGCTCAACTGGGCCTCGATCGAGCGCGGGTTCGATGCCTCGATGTCGTATTCGTGCCCGCCGTGCTGCTTTAACCGCGACATGACCCGCTCGAGATCGAGCTCGATAAAATCGACCAGTTGCTCGAAGCTGATCAGACGGCTGGCGAGCACGGTTAACCGCGTCGCGAGGTATACACTGGAAAACTCGCTCACGAACGCGCCTGTTCACCGTCGACCAGCATTGCGATGGCCCGCTCCAGCGCTTCGCTTTCGTGCTTGCCGGCCAGCTCGCGCAGCGTCTTGTTGCGCTCGCCGTAGCGCAGTTTCATCTCGGCAATGGTTTGCGCGGCGCGCTCCTGCGCCTTGTCGAGGAATGACTGCTGCATTTCCGGCAATCGATCCTTGAACTGCCGCTCCATATCCAGCGCATCGTCGAGGGCTTTCTGAATAATTCGATCGCGCTCTTTCTCACCCGCGCTTACGATCGCTTCGGCCTCGGCTTCGGCCTGCAGCAAGTCTTTCAACGAATCACTCATCTGAACCTTCCATGCGTTAACTCTGATTCGATTCTAGTTATATCTAAGCGCCGGCAACATGATATGCATCAAATCAATTTCGGATGTCCAGCCAGCGCGTAGCCGGCGATTCGGAAGCAATTCCACCAGGCGCGCGGGTATACTCGGCGTCGGCGCCAGTCGAGACCCGCATCGCCAGATTTCGATAGTCAAATCCTTATCGCTGTTGCACAATGCCCGCAGCAGAAAATCGGCGCGACCCATAGATGCATTTCAATATACAGCTTTCCGCTTACTACCCGGATAAATCCTACGGCGGCGATCGCGTCTACGCGGACATGCTGGAACAGGCCCGTTGCGCCGACCGCTACGGCTACGAGTCGGTCAGCATTACCGAGCACCATTTGCTCAACATTCTGATGATGCCGGCGCCGCTGCAGTTCGCGGTCAAAATCGCCAGCCAGACGCAGAACGTGAAGATTGTCACCGCGGTTTCGGTGCTGCCGCTGCACGACATGCGCGTCCTCGCCGGTGAACTCGTATGCGCGGATATTTTTACCGACCAGCGCCTGATGGTCGGGGTCGGCCGCGGCGCCTTCGGCTTCGAAATGGAGCGCATGGGCGTGCCGCTCGAAAACAGCCGCGAAAAGTTCGACGAATCGCTGAACCTGCTGCAGGCGCTGCTAACCGAGGAAGAGGTCTCCTGGGACGGCAAGTACTATCGCTTCGATCCGCTGACCATCATGCCCAGGCCGGTGAGCGACATCCCTGTCATGATGGCGGTGCTGGTACCGGAAGCGATCTACGCCTGCACCAAACGCGGCTTTCACATACAGACCACGCCGCTGTCGGGCGACCATCAGCATATGCTCGACCAGGTCGGCGCCTTTACCCGCGCCAGGGATGAGCTCGGCGCCGCCGGCGAACAGCAGACGCTGTCGCTGTCGAGGGTTACCTTCCTGTCGCACAGCGAAGCCGATCGCAAGCGCAAGATCGAGATGGCGCACGATTATTACAGCCGCTTCGACAATGTATTCACCGGCCCCGGGATCGTCGAGGCCGGTATGATCAAGCCGCTGCCGCGCAAGATGACGCTCGAGCAGACGGCGGAAAACCTGACCATTTGCACGCCGTCGGAAATGATCGACAAGCTCGCGCCCTACGCCGAGGCCGGCGTCGACCGCTTCATCATGAACGTCAATTTCGGCGTCGAGCAGGCCGAGGTGCTGGAGTCGATCCAGTGTTTCGCCGAAGAGGTGATGCCGCATTTCGGCGTGCAGCCCGTGGCCAGGACCGGTTAGTCGACGATGGCCGCGGTCGACGTCAGTTATCGAATCGAGGGCCAGGGGCCGGCGCTCTACCTGGTGCACGGTATCGGTTCGCGCAAAACCACCTGGGACGAGTTGATCGAAGACCTGAAGCAGGACTTCACCTGCGTCAGTTACGACCTGCGCGGCCATGGCGACAGCCCGGTTCCGCCGACCCCCTACTCGCTCGACGACCTGGTCGACGACCTCGAGGCGCTGCGATTGAAACTCGGCCACGATCAAATCCACGTCGCCGGGCACTCGCTCGGCGGAATGATCGGCCCGGCCTATGCGCTCGCCTACCCGCAACATACCCTGAGCGTCGCTTTACTCAGTACCGCCGCCGGGCGCACGCAAGACGACCTCGCCAAACTGCGGGCGGTCGGCGAAGCCATGGAAAACAACGGTATCGTCGAAACGCTTGCCACCTTCGTCGCGCGCTGGTTCACCGATGAGTTCGTCGAGGCCCACCCTGAAATGATTGAAGCCAGACTGCAGCAGGTCAGGGATACGCCGCCCGACGTGTTCCTCAGCGTATTCTGGATTTACGCCACCACCGAGATGGCGCCCTGGTTGCACAGAATAGACTGCCCCTGCCTGGTGCTGACCGGCGAATTCGACGGCGGCTGTAATCCGCGGCTGAACCGGTTCATGCATGACCAACTGCCCGACTCGCGCCTGGTCATCCTGCCAAATCTCAGGCATTCGCTGATGATCGAAGCCAGCGACGAGGTATTGCCACACTTGAGGGATTTTCTACTCGGGCTTAAGTAATGTCCTGGAGAGGAAATAAGGCATTCCCGCGTAAGCGCTGGTCCGACACGTGGAATCTTGTGTCGGCTAACCGCCAATTGGTTTAAGATCGCCGCTTTCGCGGGGATGACTTTCGGTAAAAGTGGAGTTCAACAATCTCAAGGGGGCCATGTTCGTGGTCATCGCGATGTCGATGATCACCACCAACGACGCCATCATCAAGCACATCACCCAGGTGTTCAACATCGGGCAAATCATGTTCTTACGCGGCGCCCTGATCTGTATTATTTTCGCGCTCGTCATGCTGCTGCGGCGACAGCCGGTTTTCAATCGCAACAGCCTGCATCGCTGGAACCTGCTGCGCGGCCTGTTCGAACTGGGCGCAACCCTGAGTTTCCTCACCGGGCTTTCCCTGCTGCCGATCGCGGTGGCGTCCACGCTCGGTTTCTCGTCGCCGATATTCCTCGCGCTGCTGGCCGCGCTGATATTGCGGGAAAACGTCGGGCTCGATCGCTGGCTGGTGATACTGGTCGGCTTCGGCGGCGTGCTGCTAATCACCAACCCGTTCGCGGAATCGGCGTCCTGGGCGGTCGTCTTTCCGCTGGTCTGCGCCGTTTTCGTCGCCTTCCGCGACATCGCCATACGCTACGTGCCCGACAATATTCCATCCTCGCAGGTCGCCTTCACCAACGCCTGGATCGTCATGCTCGGCGGCGGCGTTTACTCGTATTTCCAGGGCTGGGGCAACGCCGACGCGGCCTGGTACCTGTGGTTCTTCGTACTGGCCGGCGTGCTCTACTGCGGTTACCTGTTTTTCATCATGGGCAGCCGCATCGGGGAACTTTCCTTCATCGGCCCTTTCAGATACGTCAGTATCATCATCGCGATCGGATACGGCTACCTGATCTGGGGCGACCAGCCGACGCTGACCATGCTCGCGGGCGGCACCATCGTCGTGCTTTCGGGTATCATGCTGGTTTCGACCGAGAGACGTAGAAAACGAATCGCATCCTTACTGCCCAACGCCGCCGAATAATGTCAACACAGCAACAGCCTGCAATCCCGTCCTGCTCCGCGCAGGCGATCATCGACTGGGTATTTACCAAGGGTCGGCTGATAGAGCGTATCAACGAATTCGTTTATCAACTCGCGCACCAGATGAACGATAACGGCGCATCTATCGACCGCCTGATGATAGCGCTGCAAACGCTCAATCCGCAGCTGGCGGCAACATCGGAAACCTGGGAAAAATCGACCGACCGCGTCGCACCCGACCATGCCGCGCACGGCGTTCGTGATACCGAGCGTTACATCGGCAGTCCGCTGCAGGTCATCTTCGAAACCCGCAAGCGCGTACACCAGCCGCTGGACGATCTGCCGGAAGATGCACACCGAGCCTACACCGAACTGGCCGAGAATGGCTACACCGACTACCTGGCATTACCGGTGCTTTTCGGTGAAGCCGCCGAGCCAGGCGCGGCAATCATTATCTGCACCCGCCGAGAGAGCGGTTTCAGTAATGCCGACATCGAAAGTTTTCGCCGCATCCGCGATTACGTCGCGCCGGTGATCGAGGTCCATTCCCTGCGCTACCTGTCGCGTTCGCTAATGAACACTTACGTCGGCAAGCGCACCGGCGAAAAAGTGCTCGCCGGCATGATCAAGCGCGGCGACGCCGATGTCATCAACGCCGCGCTGTGGTTCAGCGACCTGCGAGATTTCACCCATCTGACCGAAACCCTGTCGACCACAGAGGTGCTCGAAATGCTCAACGAGTATTTCGAATTCGTCTCCGCCGCGGTCACCGCCCATGGCGGCGAAATACTGCGATTCATCGGCGACGCCATGTTGATCGTGTTTCCGATCGAAGACGACAAATGCATTAAAACCGCCTGCAACGCGGCCATCGATGCCGCCATCGACGCCCAGTCGACCCTGCAAAGCATCAACCATCGGCGCCGCCGCCGCGGCCTGCCCGAAATCCGCTTCGGCGTCGGCCTCAATGTCGGCGAGGTCATCTACGGCAACGTCGGCGCACCCGATCGCCTCGATTTCACCGTCATGGGACCTGCGGTCAACCGCACCGCGCGCCTGGAATCCCTGACCAAGGAACTGGATTGCGATATTTTGTTCTCGCAAAATTTTGCCGACTCGGTAGACACGCAAGCAGAGTTTCTCGGGCAGCATCAAATGAAGGGAATCGCCGAGCCGCAGGCGGTGTACGCGCTGTGCCGGGTCTAGCGATGCGAATCCGCGAAATTCATGTTTTTCAGAAAGACCTGCGGCTGAAGCAGCCGTACACCATGGCCGGCACGGAATTGACCAGCCTCGATTCGACGATTGTGAAACTGGTTAGCGACAGCGGGCTTAGCGGCTGGGGTGAAACCTGCCCGCTGGGCTGCGCTTACCAGCCCGAACACGCGCCAGGCGCAAGAGCGGCGCTATCTCAGATGGCGCCCGCGCTGATCGGCGAATCCGCCCTTGCGCCATTGCTGCTTCGACGCCGCATGGACGCCAGTCTGAACGGTCACCGCCAGGCCAAGGCAGCTATCGACATCGCGCTGATGGATTTGATCGGCAAGCATCACGGCCTGCGGGTCTGCGACCTGCTCGGCGGCGCCGTCAGCGAACGCATTCCCTCGTACTATGCCATCGGTATCGATTCCCCTGAAGAAAGCGCCAGGCTGGCGCTGGAAATGGCCGATCAAGGCTATCCTCGCCTTCAAATCAAGTGCGGCGGCAGAAGCATCGACGAAGATATCGCCGTTATCCACCGGATCTGGGAGACCGTCGGCAACCGGGTTCGGCTGGCGGTCGACGCCAATCGCAGCCTGAGCAGGCGCGACACGCTGTTCCTGAGCCAGGCCTGCGAGCGTATTCCAGTCGTCATCGAACAACCCTGCAACAGCATGGAAGAAATCGCCGCCATTCGCTCACAGCTGCGGCACCCGGTATACCTCGACGAGAATACCGAATCCGTCAGCGACGTGCTGCGCGCCATTGCGCTCGGCGTCTGCGACGGCTTCGGCCTCAAGCTTACCCGGCTGGGGGGCCTGAACGCTTTTGCCACGGTGCGCGATATCTGCGCCGCCGCAACCCTGCCCCACTCCTGTGACGATACCTCCGGCGGCGACATCATCGCCGCCGCCTGCGTCCATGCCGGCGCGACCGTGGCGCCGGAGTTGCTCGAAGGCGTCTGGATCGGGGCTCCTTACTATAGCGAACATTACGATCCCGAAAATGGCATTGCGGTGACCGGCGGCTACCTCGAATTGCCGCAATCGCCCGGCCTCGGAATCAATCCTGACGAAAGCCGCATCGGGCGTTTAACGGCGTCTTTCAGCTAGCCGTCCTGCGCCGTGCGAGGAATTGCCGATGCGATTCCTGCGTACCGTCATGGAAGGAACCGGCCCACTTGTCGCAGGGAATCTCCAGCCCGCCGTAATTGCATTCGAAAAATCGATGGTGTATCTGGTGGTGAAAGGTGCCCAGCGCCAGCCTGAACCTGCCGCCGACGACCAGTCCCTCGTAGCCGGTATGCGTGGTTGCCGCCGACAGCGTGTAGTGCTGCAGGTGATAGATGATCAGCAGCGGATTGGCCGGCACCAGCCAGTGAATCAGCACCGAGCCGAGATAGATGATGTGTTCCAGCGGATGCATCGATAAACCGGACCAGGGTCCGATATTGGTGTTGCGATGATGCAGGTAATGCACGTGCCTGTACAGCGGCGGCCAGTGAATCAGGCGATGGATGAGGTAAAAATAGAACGTCTCCCAGATAGGTATCAGGAAAATCAAAAGCAGCAGCCACAGGAAATCGCCGGGCATCTCCAGCATCGGCGCGTAACCGTTTGCCAGCGCCCACATCATCAACGCCTCGTAAGCGGTCCACACAGTTACTCCGCTGGCGCAGGTCCAGAACATGTTGTCGAGAACCTGGTTGTTAAAGGTAAAGACCCGGTTGCCCCTGGCCAGCGGTCGCGCGTCGTAGCGACGCTCGTCGTCTTGCTTGCGGTAGACGTAAAAGTAAAGGTGCAGGCCACCGGCGACGATAAACATTAGCGCCAGGTTTCTGATGAAGATTTGCGCTATCCAGTCGAACTGGAAAACATGGCAACGCGCCAGCGCGGGATGAAAAAAGAACCAGGAGAGACCTGAAAGCAGCAGTATGGCGAGGTTTTCCGAAAGCGGGAACCAACCGCGAAAAAACCATTTGAAAACGGCGCGAGGATTGAACGGCTGGCTAAACAGGGGTGATGTCCGAATCGGCAGCGCGGGAATGTAGTTCCACTGTTTTCGCTTTTGCCCGGCCGTTGGTTCATTCATTGGCTATCCAGTGGTTTTTGCCGACATCGGGGATGACGGAAGTAAGAAAAATATGGTGCTACCCGGTTTCATATCACCAGTTTTTCATGATTAAATGCCGCAATTCAGCAAATAGCAAGCCCGCCTGACCGCGGTCTCGCTCAACCCTGGCAATAGCCGTCTTCGACAATTGTGACCCCGGGAGAAAACGCCGTGCCCACCATCGAACTTAGCGAGCATGAAATCAGCCAGATCAGGGGCAACTACGACGATATCGCAACGCGCTCGCATTCGATCAACACCCGCTGCTACATCGACCCGAAATTTTTAAAGGTCGAACGCGAACAAATCTTTCATCGCAGCTGGCAATTTCTGTGTCACGAGGAAAAACTGCGTGAAACCGGCAGTTTCGCCACCCTGAATATCGAAGGGCAAAGCGTGGTAGCGCTGCGAAATCGCGAAGGAGAGCTCAGGGCTTTCTACAATGTCTGCAAGCACCGCGGCCACGAGCTGTTATTCGGCGAAGGCCGGACCAAACGCATCACCTGTCCTTATCACGCATGGACTTACGACCTCGATGGCGCCCTGGTAAACGCGCCGCGTTGCGAGCACCTGGAAAATTTCGATCGGCGCAAAATCTGCCTGGACCCGGTCCGGATCGAAGTTTTCTGTCATCTTGTTTTCGTCAATCTCGATGCCGAGGCCGAACCGCTGGCCCGGCAAAGCGGTGATCTCGCCGCCGAGGTCATGCAGTATGCGCCGGACCTGGGCCAGCTGACCTTTTCCACTCGCCTGACTTATCGAATCAAGGCTAACTGGAAATCCGTGGTCGATAATT
>CALJQI010000419.1 GCA_937980285.1 uncultured Gammaproteobacteria bacterium
TGGTCGATCCGAGGATTCGCTGATGGCTGCTGACAGGTCACTGCGCGGCTGGCTGCTGGCCGAAGTCCCGAGATCGAAGTGGCAGGCGCGCAGCCAGCGATTCTACATCGGCTGGCTCGAGTTCCGCCGCAATCCGATCGCCATGATCGGGCTGGCGATTATCCTCGGCCTGATCTTCGTCGCCGCCTTCGCGCCGTGGATTACCGCCTCCGACGGGCTCGAGCCCGAGCTGGCCAATCGCCTGCAGGCGCCCAGCGCAGAGCACTGGTTCGGCACCGATCAGCTGGGGCGCGATATTTTCGACCGCATCATCTGGGGTTCGCGCATCACGCTCTATATCGTTGGGCTGGTGACGATTATCGTGGTGCCGATCGGGCTCGTCATCGGCACCATCGCCGGTTATCTCGGCGGCCTGGTGGACAGCGTGCTGATGCGCCTGACCGATATCTTTCTCGCCTTTCCGCGCCTGATCCTGGCGATGGCTTTCGTCGCCGTGCTCGGCCCGGGCCTTGAAAACGCGGTGCTTGCGATCGCGCTGACGACCTGGTCGCCATTCGCGCGAATCGCGCGCGCCGAGGCGCTCACCATTCGCAACAGCGAGTTTATCCTCGCCGCGCAAGTGCAGGGTGTCAGTACGGTCGGAATTCTGACGCGCCACGTCACGCCGTTGTGCGTTTCCTCGGTGATCGTGCGCCTGACGCTGGATATGGCCGGAATCATATTGACCGCCGCCGGGCTCGGTTTTCTCGGCCTCGGCGCGCAACCGCCGACGCCCGAATGGGGGGCGATGATTTCACTCGGCCGGCAGTACCTGATCGACCAATGGTGGGTGCCGACGGTACCGGGTATTGCCATCCTGGTGGTCAGTCTTGGCTTTAACCTGCTCGGCGACGGCCTGCGCGACGTCTTCGATCCGAAGAGCGGGAACTGAGCCATGAATGAATCCCCACTGCTTCGGGTCGAGGATTTGCAGGTCAGTTACAACACTCCGACCGGGATCGTCAACGCGGTCAGCGGCGTCAGTTTCGAGCTGGGCCGGGAGAAGCTCGGCATCGTCGGCGAGTCCGGTTCGGGCAAGTCGCAAACCGGCCGCGCCATCCTCGGGTTGACCGCGACCGGAGGCCTGGTGCGCGCGCAGCGACTGGAGTTCGACGGCAAGGATTTGCTCAATGCCGATGCGCGCACCATGCGCCGCATTCGCGGCAACCGTATTTCGATGATCATGCAGGATCCCAAGTATTCGCTGAACCCGGTGATGAGTATCGGCGCGCAGATCGAGGAAGCCTTCCTGGTGCATCATCCAAGCTCGAAGGACGAGGCCCGCGAGCGCACCCTGGATATGCTGCGCGCGGTAAAAATCCGCGCACCCGAACGGGTTTATAAAGCCTATCCGCATGAAGTTTCGGGCGGCATGGGGCAGCGCGTCATGATCGCGATGATGATGATCCCGGAACCTGACATCATCATCGCCGACGAACCGACTTCGGCGCTCGATGTCACGGTGCAGCTGCAGGTGCTGGCGGTGCTCGACGACATGCTCAGCGAGCGCGGCATGGGCTTGATTTTCATCAGCCACGATCTGAACCTGGTGGCCTCGTTCTGCGATCGCATCCTGGTCATGTACGGCGGCAAGGTGGTGGAGGAATGCGCTGCCGCCGATCTCGAGCAGGCGAAGCACCCCTATACCCGCGGCCTGCTCAATTGCCTGCCGAGCCTCGACGGGGGTAGCGATGAGTTGCCTGTACTGCGGCGTGATCCGTCCTGGCTGAATGCGACGGAGGTCCCGTAGTGATCGATATCCGCAACCTCGACGTGATCTTCGGTCACGGCAGCAAGCTTCATCACGCGGTGCGTGATTTCTCGATGAAAATCGAGGCCGGGCAATCCTACGGCCTGGTCGGTGAGTCCGGCTCGGGCAAAACCACGGTGCTGCGGGCGCTGGCCGGGTTGCTCGATCGAGTCGCCAGGGTGAGCGGTGACATGTCGGTCGCGCAGGAGCAGTTGCAGGGTCAGCAACGTTCACGCGAGTTTCGCCGGCGGGTGCAAATGGTGTTCCAGGATCCCTTCGGCTCGCTGCATCCGCGCCATACGGTCGATACCATATTGAGCGAACCGGCGCGAGTGCACCGCCTCGACCGGATCGAGGACCGCGTGGTGCAGGCGCTGGAGGAAGTCGGCCTCGATGCGTCCTTCCGCTTTCGCTACCCGCACCAGATTTCAGGTGGGCAGCGGCAGCGGGTTTCGGTCGCGCGCGCGCTGATCACCGAACCCGAAATCGTTTTACTGGACGAACCGACCTCGGCGCTGGATGTTTCGGTACAGGCCGAGGTGCTCAACCTGCTGATGCGGCTGAAACGCGACCACGGACTGACCTACGTGCTGGTCAGCCACAACCTGGCCGTCATCGCGCATATGTGCGAGGCGCTGTCGGTTATGCAAAACGGCGGCGTGGTGGAAACCATGGGCGTGCAGCAATTGCGCGACCATACCCCGGCCATGCCCTATACACAGCAATTGATGACCGCGAGTCTCGGTTCCGACCGCGCAGCGATCGATGCTTTCGAAGAATTTGCCTGAAGCGGCGATCGCAGAATCGGTAACGATATCGGTGATTACAAACCTGCCGCAAAGCGCGCACTATGTATCCATCCGATCCGGTGGTAGTATCGGAGTTGATAAACCACGGAAAATGGAGGGGAAATCAAATGAAGCTAGCCGAATTGTTACGTGGTAAGGACCAGCAAATCTTCAAGATCAAAGCCAGTAGCAGTATCGCCGAGGCGGCGGTAGCGCTCACCGACAACAAAATTGGCGCCCTGCTGGTGGAAAGCGACGGCGGCGAAATCGTCGGCATACTATCCGAGCGCGATATCGTCGGCGGCATGGGCCCGCACGGCGCCGATTTGCACGATGTTGCGGTCGAAGAACTGATGACGCGTGATGTGATTCATTGCTCGCCGCAGGATACGGTGCATGAAGCCATGGCGATGATGACCGATCGGCGCATTCGTCATTTGCCGGTATTCGACAATGACGACCTGGTCGGATTTATCAGCATCGGCGACCTGGTCAAATGGCGCATCGTGGAGGTGCAGCAGGAAGCCGAGGCAATGCGCGCCTATATCGCGTCCTGATAAGAAGGCCGGGAGAAAAAAAACCGGCGCATGCCGGTTTTTTTTACTTCGTTTTCCGTCAACCGTCCCGCGGCTTTACCGCGGGACGGCATTAGTTACTTCGACAGTTACTTCGACGCATCCAGCGCCTGATCGATATCGGCGATAATATCCTTGATATTCTCGATGCCGATCGACAGCCGCACCAGGTCTTCCGAAACCCCCGACGAAGCCAGCTCTTCCGGCGCCAGCTGGCGATGCGTGGTCGACGCCGGGTGGGTCGCCAGCGACTTGGCGTCGCCGATGTTCACCAGTCGCGTAATCAACTGCAGCGCGTCAAGAAACCTGGTGCCGGCTTCGAATCCACCGTTGATGCCGAAGGACAGGATGCCGGAAGCCTTGCCGCCGCAATACTTGTCGGCCAGCGCCTTGTGCGGGCTGCTATCGAGCCCGGCGTAGCGCACCCATTCGACCTGCGAATGGCCTTCCAGGTGTTGTGCCACGGCCAGCGCATTGTCGCAGATACGATCCATGCGCAGCGGCAGCGTCTCGAGGCCCTGCAGGGCGAGAAAAGCGTTCATCGGCGCCAGCGCGGCTCCCATGTTTCTCAGCGGCACCACGCGCGCGCGCAGGATATATGGCGGCAGCCCGGTTTCGGTAAACACCACGCCATGGTAAGAGACGTCGGGTTCGTTGAGGCGCTTGAAACGGTCCTTGTTGGCAACCCAGTCGAAATTGTTCGAGTCGACGATCATGCCGCCGATGATGGTACCGTGGCCGCCGATGTACTTGGTCAGCGAGTGCACCACGATATCGGCGCCATGCTCGATCGGCCGGCACAGGTAGGGAGACGGCACCGTATTGTCGACGATCACCGGCACCCCGTGCGCGTGCGCGATTTCACAGACCTTTTCGATATCGACGATATTACCTGCCGGGTTGCCGAGCGATTCGCAGTAAACCGCCTTGGTGCGGCTATCGATATGGGTTGCCATCTGCTCGAGATTTTCCGGATCGGCGAAACGCACTTCGATGCCCATTTGCGGAAATGTGTGCGCGAACAGGTTATAGGTG
>CALJQI010000420.1 GCA_937980285.1 uncultured Gammaproteobacteria bacterium
GATGCAGCGCCCGGCGCGCAGATCCCGGTTTTCGCCGACGATGCGGTCGCCGGTGTGGTAATCGTAGCCGCCCATGGTGATGCAGCCGCCGGCGGCATAACCGTTCATGACCATTTTCATCACCGAGGCGGTTTTTCTGAATTCGCCGTCATTGGCCAGTTCGGCTGCCGAAAAGATCGGGCCGGCGATATTGGTATCGAGCGTCGGGTCGACCTCGACGCCGGCGAAGCGGTCGGCGATGTCGGAAGCCTTGAGATAGCCGCAGCGCACCAGGTCCTTGACCACGTCGTCGTTGCTGAGGCCGGTATCGATAGTGCCCAGCCTGAGCTTCTTGTGCGTGATGCGGGTGATGGATTCCATCACCGCGGTGACGTCGTCCGGCCCCAGGATCGTGGTCAGGTCGCCGACATCCACCAGTCCGGTGACGTCGCTCGGGCGATCCACCTTGGTGGGTCGAAATTCGGGATCGATGTACATCGCCGGCGCCATCGAGTTGCCGCCGGACTCCGAGCTGCGCGAGCCGATCAGGTCGACCACGCTGCCGCGCGCGCCGGTCATCGCCAGCGGGTACAGCGGGTTGTGCGGATTATTACCGGTATCGTTGTCCGAGCGCGCCGGAATCACGCAACCGTCGACGTTGCCGACCGCGAGGCTGGCTTTTTCGAGAATGCCGAGCAGCATTGGGCTGTCGGCGTGAAAAATCAGGTTCAGCTCCTTGTTGGTGAAGTCGTTGTCGGTGCTGGCGTTCAACAGCGTGACCCCGGTGCTGTCCTGGCCGGGTAGCATGTCGCCCGGCAGGCCGAGCTTGCTGTAGCCCGCCGTCGATAGCAGGTCCATCTGGCCGTCGCCCTGGCCGACCAGCACGTTGGAGCCGGCGAAATTCGCGCCGCCGGCAAGGTCGAAGCTGATAAAGGGCACGCTCTGGCCGGCGCCGACGCCGCCCAGGACGCAGCCGATATCGGTGGCCAGCGCGTCGAGGTCGGGTGCAACCGCGGCGCGCGCCGCGTTCGGGTTGGCGAACATGCCGAAAGCCCCGGCCGAGAGTACGGTGGCCGAGCCGGTCATCAGCCCCTGGCGGATAAACTGCCGGCGCGTGACCGGGCGCCCGTGGCTTTCGTACAGCAAAGGTCCCTGGGGCGGGATGTATTGGTTCTTTTTGAATCTGGCCATGATATTGGAATCCTATTGTACTAGCATCACCGCGCCACCGGTGGCGACGGCACAAACTGCCTTGACGATTTGTTCGGTACGGGCGGGCGTATCCACCAGGTCCGATAACATTTCGGTAATCAGACTGTCGTAGGCGACAATATTTTGTCCTGTATCCAGGCTCTGGCTCGCCGGAGAACTCAACAGGTCGGCCACTTCCAGCTCAACCGGTTGTGACATCAGGTTGTTGGCAGGCGTCACCTGGTCGACGTTCATTGCCCGGGTTAACAACGGCTCGATAATCGCATCGCGTTCACCCTGCGAATCAAATGCCGACTGGGCACCGGTGGCGAAGCTGAAGCCGGGGAAGAATGTTCCCGGCAGAATAGAGCCTCTGCCATCGACCAGTTCGCTACAGGAGGTCAGCGCGAGCTGCGCGATCGCCATCTGGTGCGAGGGCAGGAAGGCGTCGATCGCCTCGACCGTCGGTAACTGCTGGATGTAATCGTCGTAAACCGAGTCCACCGCGGCGTTGGTTACCGGCACGCCGGTTATTGCGGCGATGGTGGAGTTGATTTCCTCGAAGGTGCGCATGCCGATGTCGGACTCGACCGGGTTGGCCGGGTCGTCCGGGTCGGCCGCGACCGATGGCACGATATCGGCGAAGGTCTTGGTGTCGCCGTTGAAGTCCTCGAAGGTGAGGAAGAATTCATCCAAATCCGGGCCTTTTTCGAGCGAAATAATGGTGCCCATCGGCGACAGCTGCTGGCCCAGGGCCGGGTCGTAAGCGGCGGCCGTGACGGCGGTGTCGAGGCTGGCGAAAGCCTGGCCGGCAAGCGCTTCCTTGCCGTTGATGCCGATACGCAGGCCGCGGATATTGATATTCGCGGGCGGCGTCCAGGCTGGATCGAGGTTGATAAACGTGGGCTTGTTGAACAGGTAGCTGTAGCTGTCGAACTGCGCCACTTCGAACATGATAAAGCTGTTGGGATTACCAGTATCCAGGCCTATACCTTCAGGTATATCACCAACATGAAACAGCAGGAAAAACTTTTGTCCGACGCCGACATCGAAGTTATCCGTGATCTCCTGCAGGCTTAGCGCGCGACTATGCAGCGCGACCATCTTGACCTGACCCATCCACGGGCGATTGCCCGAGGTTTCGTTGCCGAGAATAAAGGCGAAGGAATCGTCCCACACCGCGTTGATCGAGGTCGGGCTGGGTACCGGGTCGGTCAGGCCGGGTACCTGTACGCCGTTGACGTATATGCTGCGGCCTGCGCCATTGCCGACGCGATCCAGCGGATCGTAGTTGACGACCACGTGCTGCAGGCTGGCCTGGGCTATCTCGAGCCCGTTTTCGCCGGTAGTCAGGAAGGGGTCGCCGTTGGGCGCGGGCGACGCCGGCGGCACTGCCGCGACCCGGTTGTAGGCTTCATAGTTGTACATATTCTGGCCGAGGGTGAAGTTCCGCGTCAGGTCACCGCCTGAGTAACTGACGATATTTGCGTCTTCCTGTGATACGTTGGACGGAATAACCCAGGCCTCGATCGCGTATTCGCCGGTATCCTGCAGATAGGTAAAAATCTTGTCGCTGGCGACGGTGTCGGCCTGGGCGCGGCCGCCGCTGAACTCGAGACCGTAGCCGCCGACCCAGGTGACGCTGCCGAGCAGCGTCAGGTTGATCGAGTTACCGACGCCGCTGGTGTCGAAGGCGGTTCTGTCCCTGCCGGTTTTGAATTCCCACAGGGCGAACTGGTTGGTTTCCGCGCGGTTGCCGCCGGAGGCGATGATACCTTCGGGCAGCGTCAGCGCCATGCTGGTGACCAGCGTCGGATCTATCGAGGTCGGCGCGATGCCGTTTGCAAAGGCGGTTATCCTGTTCGTCATCAGCGCCGCGTCGGCGACCTGCTCATTCCAGAAATTATGGCCTTCGAGCAGGCGTGCGACAAAGCGGGAATCGGCCGGCGAATCGATGTTCATTTTCGACTTGGCCGCCTGGTAAGCCGCCTCGATGCCGCTGTTGTCGCTGCGGGCGTCGTTGGCGAAGAATGGCGCTTGCGCCGGAGGCGGCGCGTTTTCGTCATGGCAACGCTGGCAGTTTGTATGAGTGGCGTTAAAGCCCGCATCGGTACCCACCAGTAGCGGATACACCGTGGTGGCGAAGCTGGTGCCGTTGGTGCCGACCGTGAACGCGGTAGCCGGAAACGACTTGGCGTCGCCCGGGTCCCTGATGACGGCCGGCGCGGTCAGGTTGATCTGACGCGATGCGACGCCGCCGTTGGCCGCGTTTTTCCAGTCGTCGATCCAGCCCTCGATCAGCGTGGCGCAGATCGCGGAATTGGTTTCCCAGCAAGAGTGCCCGCCGAGCAATTTCTGCACGAACACCGTGTTTACTGGATTGACCGTCGACATGTCCAGCAGTGACGGGTCCCTGCCCACGGTCTCGGCGTAAGCCAGGTTGACGTTGGAAGTATCGAAAAACAGGGGCGTTTCCGGCGAACTGGCTTCCGAGTTATGACATCCGCCGCAGCGGGTGGGGTCGATCACGTTGCGCCACAGGTAAAACTGGAAATTGCTGATTTCTATGCTGTTTGCCGGAGGCCCGGTGTAGACGAAGCGGTTGCCGCCGTTGCCGCTCAGGTTCGGGTTGGACGTGGTGCCGACGCTGCCGCTGTCGCAGGCCGACATCAGCGCGCCCAGTGCCAGCACCGGGATGATCTTCAGTAAAGGGTAATTTTTAAACATGTTCAACTCCCTTTGCAATATGCCGCGACGTCGGTGAAGACTTCGCGCATGTCGTAGCCGCTGCCGACGAAGTTAGTGACGAATCCATCGCGCGCGTTGCGATCGGCGGCGAAAACATTGGGATCGCGCAGGCAGATTGCCTTGAAGGTTTTATCCACCTGGCACTGGGCAAAAGCCTTGCTGTTGGCCAGCTCGACACCGAGCTGCTTGGCGCCGGTGCCGGTTTCATTGCCATTGGAATCGCCACGCAGCAATGGTCCCCAGCCGCTGGCACCTGGGCCGTCATCGGCGGGCCGCAGGCCAAGCTTCGAGTTCGGCCCGTTACGCCAGTAATTTATCCAGTTTTCGTCGGTGGTGACATATCCGTACTCGAAGTTATTCGGATTGATGTTGTGCTTGAGCGCTACGCCGGTGGTGAGGTCGAACAATGCCGGGTCGTTGGCCTGGTACAACAATCTGCTTCCGTCCCACTCGTAGTAGGCAAAAGCAGGCATCATGCCGTCCATGCCGGCATGACAAGCGACGCAACCGTTCTGATAAAGGCGGCTGTCGCCACCGGGGCTACGGGTTACGTCGCGTCGTACGTGATCGGGGGTGCGCGTTACATCCTTGAGCGGTTCGAGATCGGTACACAGGTGATTCATCAGCGTGAATCGAAACATTGCGCGATTGGTGCCGGCGGAGTAAAACGCCTCGGCGCCAGCGCGCGTGGTCATTATGCCGGCGGTGGCGCCGCTCGGCAGGCCGGTGACCGAACTCTGGGTTATTGCCGGCTGGGTTTCCGTGCCCTCGAGGATATTCGGATTAGAGAGATCTCCGGCTATCGGCCCGAGATCTTCCAGCGTTTCA
>CALJQI010000421.1 GCA_937980285.1 uncultured Gammaproteobacteria bacterium
AAAATCCTTGTCTGGCCGGTAAAGATAGCTTAACGCGTACTCGGTGTAATCATACTCGAGGTCGGAGCCCGGTATTTCGTTGCCGTTCAGGTCCTCGGCCCGTCGATCGTCGTACTCGCGCGTGGTATCGCCGTACTCGAGGCTCAGGCTGTGTTCGTCGGCCAGGCGCAGGCGCAGGTCGAGGCGCAAACGGTCATGGTCGTAATCGAAGTTGCTCAGTCCGGGAATCGAAAAATCCTGGTAATCCTTGTCGCGGCGCTGATATCGGGCCCGCAGCCTGTGGCTGGCCTCGGTTCGATAGGAAATCTCGGCGTTCAGGTTCAATTGCTCGTAGTCGTAACGATCGACGATCGATTCGCCGCCAAAGGTGGCGTCTTCGCCGGTCGTGCGACTGACGTAGTTCTTGTCGCGATCGAGCCAGTCGGTGGAAAGCCTGTAACCGAACTTTTTATCGCTGAGTTCGAATTTGCCGCGGTAACCGAGATCGAGCTCGGTACGCGACCAGTCGGCGCGATCGTCGTCGGGATACAAAGCATGTTTGCTGCGTCCATCGATCGAGACGCCGTTGTCAAAATGGTTCGAAAACCTGATGTCGACCAACCCGAAGAGTTCCGCATCGGGATCGAGTTCCGAGGATAAGCGGTGTGGATTGGTATCGAGGCCAGTCTGGCCCTCCACCGAAAGATCGGCCGCCAATGCTCCGTTCACCGCAAAAGCAACCAGAACCGCAAGCAGCGTCCGCGCCGGCAGCTTGCCTGTACTGGCGGTTTGACCGCTCGCATAGTTACTGTATTTCAATTGTCTCGTCTCCCTGTCAATTCCGCACCGTCTATGATTCGACGGCCGCTTTTCGAAGTATATTAATTTTCGTGACACTAAACATGACTTTAGACAATACTCCGGCAAATTTTTACCCGGCAGCCGGTGACAACGGTCAAACTCGTGGAGACGGCGCTCATTCATCCTTAATATCCGATTTCGCGGAAACCGGTGACAGGCATTAGCAGATTGCGCGCACGGCAACAAAAATGACATCAGGTATTTCCCTGTTTACTGTTTGGCCACATCGATAAATAAAGTACTATTTATCGATATTGGGCTTGGCACTGGTATTTCTCATGACATCGATGATTTTAATCACCGGAAAACCCTCGTCGATACTGTTTTTTCGCGGCTTGATTACAGTCTAGTGGGCGTAAGCGACGAGGCCTGGATGCAACAGGCGCTCGCCCAGGCTCAGGCCGCGGCGGCGCGGGATGAAGTGCCGGTCGGCGCCGTACTGGTGAACGACTCGGGTGAATTGATTGCCGCCGGACACAACCAGCCGATTAGCGCGTCGGATCCGAGCGCGCATGCCGAAATCGTCGTCCTGCGCGCCGCCGGTCAAAAGCTCGCAAACTACCGTCTGCCCGGAACCACGCTCTACGTTACCCTCGAACCCTGCGTGATGTGCGTCGGTGCGCTGGTGCATGCGCGCGTCGCGCGCCTGGTTTACGGCGCCAGCGAACCCAAAACCGGTGCCATCGAAAGCGCGCAACGACTTTTCGAAACCGGTAGCTTCAACCACAGGCCAGAAATCACGGCGGGCGTGCTGGCGGACGAATGCGCCGCGCTGATGAGTCGATTCTTCGAAAACAGGCGCAGTGAAAAAAAGTCGGGATAAGGTTGTTGTCTCGCCAGTGAAGTCATCCAGGCGCAAGCAGGCTCGATACCGGGATGGCGCCGGAACAGGGATTACAGGCTCGGTGCCAGCGGCGCGACGTCCTGCCTGGGCTTGTTGATCTCGCCGGCTTCGCGTAACGCCTTTGTTTCGAAGCCGATCAGGTATTCGTAATACTGGCGGATGTTTTCCACGTACTTGACCGGTTCCCAGCCGCGCGCGTATCCGTATTTTGTTTTCTTGTACCATTTCTTGCGCGCCAGCAACGGCAGGTTTTCCTTCACGTCGATCCATCGATCGGGATCGCCGCCGCGGCTCTCGGTGATGATGCGGGCATCTTCGACGTGGCCGAAGCCGACATTGTAGGCCGCCAGCGCGAACCAGGTGCGATCCGGTTCCGTGATCTGGGCGGGGATGCGTTTTAACACGCTGGCGATGTACTTCGATCCGCCGCGGATGCTCTGCGCCGGATCGAGGCGGTTCTTGACCTTCATCTGCTTGGCCGTGGTAAGCGTCAGCATCATCAGGCCTCGTACCCCGGTGGGGGATTTGGCGCGCGCGTTCCACAGCGATTCCTGGTAACCGATGGATGCCAGCAGGCGCCAGTCGATGCCGACCTCTTTGGACGCCTGTTTGAACAGCGCTTCGTACCTGGGCAAATGCGTTTCGATGCGCTGGGTAAAGGTTCGAATATCGGAATAGTTGAACTTTTCGACGTGGCTGTAGTGACGGTGGATCAGCTGCTCGAGGCGGCCGTCTTTCTCGATTTCCTCGAAGAATTGCTCGATCGAGGTCGCCAGGCTGTCGTCGTCGGCGTAGTTGTAAGCCCAGCGCAACTGGCGGGGTTCGCCGATTTCGAAGGCGATGCGCAGTTCGGGGAAGTAGCGGCGCTGCAGCGCGATTTCATGCGAGTCGGCGAGAATGAAGTCGGCCTTGCCGGCATCGACCTGTTCGATCAATTCCTCGGCCGCGATGTCGTCGACCTCGATCCAGGTCAGGTCCGGGTACTGTTCGAGCAGGCCGTGCAACAGCTTGACGTGAGCAGTGCCGCTAGTGACCTTGAGCGATCCGCCGATCAGGTCGCGGATTTTTTTCGGCCGATCGACATTGAACTTGCGATACAGCACCTGGTTACTGACCTCGTAATACCGCGGGCCGTAGGCAACCGAGCGGCTGAAATCGGATTCTCCCCTGGACAGCCCCGCGGCGACGATGTCGCCGCTGCCGAATAGCAGCTCGGGGTAAAGTTCCTCGAAACTCGTGACCGTGATGAAGCGCGGCTTGACGCCGATCGATTCCGCGAACCAGGTGGCCAGGTGGTACTCGAATCCGTTGGGTCCGTCGATGTCCTGGTAGTAACTGGTGGCGCTGTTGAGCGTCAGCACGTTGAGATAGCCGCGCTGCTTGATCTTGTCCAGCACGCTGCGGGTATTGCTGTCGATGCCGGGGGAGACGATCAGGATGATCAGAACGCCGATGGCGGCGATCAGGCCGGATATTAGTTGAACTCGATGGGCAATGGGGGAAAGCTCGACCACAGGCTAACCTCGAGTTGCGCGTAGACTACTGTCTACGTGTAAACACCCACTCGTTGTCATCTGACAGCGCCGCGTCGTAGCGGTATCCTTCGCCGTCGAAACTCTTAAGCGCTTCGGCCTGGTCGATGCGGTTATCGATCATGTATCGCGCCATCAGGCCGCGCGCCTTCTTGGCGAAAAAGCCGATTACCTGGTAGCTGCCCTTGTTGTAATCCTTGAACACCGGGGTGATTATTTCCGCCTTCAGGTTTTTCGCCTTGATCGATTTGAAGTACTCGCCCGAGGCCAGGTTGACCAGGGTCTTCGAGTCCGACTGGCGCAACTCCCTGTTCAGCGAATCGGTTATGCGGCAATTCCAGAACTGGTACAGGTTTTTCCCCTGTTCGGTATCGAGCCGGGTGCCCATTTCGAGGCGGTAAGCCTGCATCAGGTCGAGCGGACGCAGCAAGCCGTACAGGCCCGACAAAATGCGTAAATGATCCTGCGCGAATTCGACGTCTGCCTTGCTCATGCTGTAGGCGTCAAGGCCGATGTACACGTCGCCCTTGAAGGCGAACAGCGCCTGGCGGGCGTTTTCAGGTTTAAAGGGGGTTTTCCACTGCCTGAATCGCTGCTGGTTGAGTTCGGCAATGCTGTCGCTGACGCTCATCAGCTTCGATATATCCGCCACGGAGAACTCGCGCAGGCGCCGAACCAGTTTGCGCGACTGGGTCAGCAGCGCCGGCTGGGTGTAGGCATCGGTCACCGTAGGTGATTCAAAATCCAGCGTTTTGGCAGGCGAAATAACGGTTAACATGTGGCTTCGGCCCAAAAAAGAACGCATCTTACCAAAATTACCGGCCCGGTTTAGTGATTTCCGTTGCAACTCGCCAAAGCTTTAACAGATCGTCATTGCGGGCTCGCCCCGCAATCCATCGCAGATCAGGGAATCGACCCGTGGATTCGGATCATCACGCTTTTGTCGAAAAGGTGAGAGAATCACAAATCATTACCGATATTATTGCCAGTAAAACCATGATCCTGTAGTCTTCGCGCCCTTATCAGGAGAGATGTCCGGGTGGTCGACAAATTTGCCGGGAGCGGATTTGGACGCGCGCAGCGCGGCCCGCAGGGGCGAGGGCAGGGACAGCACGAGCAACGAGCACGCGAAGCGTGCGGTCATAGGATTAGGAGCGAGTAAGTAGCCGAGGATTATAGAATCTGGAGAGATGTCCGAGTGGTCGAAGGAGCACGCCTGGAAAGTGTGTATACGGCAACGTATCGAGGGTTCGACTAATTGCGAAGCAATTAGGACCGCCGCAGGCGCCCCGCAGGGGGCAAAACGCGAGAGGCACTCGCGTTTTGAGTCTATCCCTCTTGAAACATCCGTAAATCGTGGAGGAATGGAATAAGGATATTGCAATTTGAAGTTATTA
>CALJQI010000422.1 GCA_937980285.1 uncultured Gammaproteobacteria bacterium
AGCTCTTGACGCTTGACAATAGTAACAGGTGTTACTAACATACCACAATAGTAACATTTGATACTAATTAAATTTATTGCCAAAGCCCGGCGGTCGAATCGTTCAACCGCTCTGAAACCATTGGGAAGCGCACAATCGAAGCCCCCAATGTGACGAAATGCTATCGCTGCCCGGCATTGCCATAAAAGCACCCGGCACTGCTCGAAATGGCCGCAACCACAGGACCCGGAGTCAACCATGGTAAAGATTCAGAAAATTCATCACGTCGCCTATCGCTGCAAGGATGCCAAGGAAACCGTCGAATGGTACGGCAAGTACCTGAACATGGATTTCGTGCTCGCCATCGCCGAAAACCAGGTTCCATCGACCAAAGAGCCCGATCCCTACATGCACATTTTTCTCGACGCCGGCGGCGGCAATATTCTCGCTTTCTTCGAATTGCCGACCAAGGAGCCGATGGGGCGCGATCCGAATACCCCGGCCTGGGTGCAGCACCTGGCGATGCAGGTCGACAGCGTCGACGACCTGCTTGAAACCAAGGCCAGGCTGGAGGCGGACGGCATCGACGTCGTCGGCCCCACCGATCACACCATCTTCAAATCGATTTACTTTTTCGATCCCAGCGGGCATCGTCTCGAGCTTGCCGCCAACACCGGCACCGCGGAGATGAGCACCCGACTCGACGAGGTCAAGTGGGACATGCTCAACGAATGGGCCGAGACCCGCAAGGCGCCCGAGCACGCGCGCTGGATGCATGACGGCAGCATGGCCGATTCCATTCCCGAGTAATACGGACAATACGACAATGAGTCTCAATGAAACCCATGACCCGGAGCTGAAAAGCTGGGTCGACAGCGCCAATCTCGACGGCGCCGATTTCCCGATCCAGAACCTGCCGTTGGCGGTGTTTCGTCTGCGCGTCAGCGACGAATCTTTTCGCGGCGGTGTCGCCATCGGTGACCAGGTGCTGGACCTGGCTCGACTGGCCGAGGCCAAAGCTTTCGACAGCGAAATCAACGAACTGCTGCAGCTGTGCGCCGACTCCAGCCTGAACGCATTCATGGCGCGCGGCGCCGCGGCCTCTTCCGCGCTGCGGCTGGCGCTGTCAAGCGCCCTGCGCGAAGGTTCGGATTTACAGGACCGCTTGCAACCCTGCCTGATAGCGCAGGACCTGGTCGAGTACAGCCTGCCGTGCCGCATCGGCGACTACACCGACTTTTACACCTCGGTCAATCACGCGACCAACGTCGGCAAGCTGTTTCGTCCCGACAACCCGTTGCTGCCGAACTATAAATGGGTACCAATCGGTTACCACGGCCGCGCCTCGTCTATAGGCGTTTCCGGCCAGGAAATTCACCGCCCGCTGGGACAGACAAAGGCGCCGGACGCCGACAGTCCCAGCTTCGGTCCCTGCCAGCGTCTCGACTACGAAACCGAGGTCGGTATTTATATCGGCGCCGGCAACGAACTCGGCGAGCGCATCGCGATCGACGACGCCGAAAACCACGTCTTCGGCTACTGCATTTTCAACGACTGGTCGGCGCGCGACATCCAGGCCTGGGAGTACCAGCCGCTGGGCCCATTCCTGTCGAAGAGCTTTGCCTCGACGGTTTCGCCATGGATCGTGACCAGCGAGGCGCTGCTGCCTTATCGAAGCGAATGGTCGCGCGCGGCCGACGATCCACAGCCGCTGGCTTACCTCGATTCCGAGCAGAATCGTAGCCAGGGCGCGATCGACCTGAAGCTGCAGACTTACTTGCACAGCGCCAAAATGCGGGCCGACGGCGACGCACCGCATCTGCTGGGCGAGTCCAACTTTTCCCAGTCCTACTGGAGCGTGGCACAGATGGTCACGCATCACACGGTTAACGGTTGTAACCTGCAGGCGGGCGACTTTTTCGGCAGCGGCACCCAGTCGGGCACCGGCGACGACGAACTCGGCTCGATGCTCGAGATTACCCAGGGCGGCAAACAGGCGCTGGAACTGCCCAACGGCGAAATCCGCAAGTTCCTGATCGATGGCGATTGCATCATCATGTCGGCTTACTGCGAAAAACCGGGCGCAGCACGCATCGGCTTCGGTTCGGCCAGCGCGACCATCCTGCCGGTCAGCTAACCATTCATTACATACAGATTTAAACGGGGAAAAAACATGTCCAAACAATTCGCATCGGTCGCCGATCTCGAAGAAAAAAAGCTTACCTTTTCACAACTGTCAGAACACTGCTATGCGTTTACCGCCGAGGGCGATCCCAACACCGGCGTTATCATCGGCGACGATTCTGTGATGATCATCGACGCCACCGCGACCCCGGTGGCGGCGCAATCGGTTATCGCCAAGGTGCGCGAAATTACCGACAAGCCGATCAAGTACGTGACGCTGACGCATTATCACGCGGTGCGCGTACTCGGCGCCTCCGGTTACCGCGACGCGGGCCTGCAGCAGATTATCGCCAGCCAGCGTACCCAGGAGCTGATCGTCGAACGCGGCCAGCAGGACATGGACTCGGAAATCACCCGTTTCCCGCGCCTGTTCGAATCGGTCGAAAGCATACCCGGCCTGACCTGGCCGACGCTGATCTTCGACGAGCGCATGACGCTGATGATGGGTGACCTAAAGGTCGAGATATGGAACCCGGGACGCGGCCACACCCAGGGCGACACCGTGGTCTGGGTCGAGTCGGAGAAGGTATTATTCTCCGGCGACCTGGTCGAATTCGAAGCCGCCTGCTACACCGGTGACGCCTACCTCGGCGACTGGCCGGCGACGCTGGACGCAATCGAAGCGCTGGGCGCGGAGAAGGTCGTACCCGGACGCGGCCCCGCGCTTGAAACCCCGGAGCGCATCGCCGAAGGCTACGCCTATACGCGCGCCTTCGTCACCGCGCTGCTCGACAGCGCCCGGCAGGCGGTCGAGCAGAATCTCGATCTCAAGGGCGCGATGGCGCTGAC
>CALJQI010000423.1 GCA_937980285.1 uncultured Gammaproteobacteria bacterium
ACCGGCGACCTGGCCTACGGCATCCAGTGGTTCCTCGAACACGGGGACAGCAGCAGCGGTGGCTCGGCGATTATTGGTGACGCGCTGGCCTTCCCGCAGACCTTCAGTTATGCCGGCGTCCGCGACGGCGGCGACGTGCGCGCGATACTCGGCCTGCTGTCCGCTGACGGCAAGGTCGAGGTGCTGTCGTCGCCGTCAGTGCTGGTGCGCAACAACCACAGCGCGTCGATCCGTATCGGCAACCAGCAGCCGGTCGGGACCGCGGCGCTGAACCCCGACGGCACGATCATCGCCAGCTCGGTCACCTACCGCGATACCGGCGTGCTGCTCGAGATCGAGCCGTCGATCACGTCGAGCGGCACGGTCAACGTCCAATTGACGCAGGATATCACCGACGTCGGCGAGATCGACGACGCCACCGGGCAGCGCACCTTTCTCAACCGTAGCCTGAACACGACGGTATCGGTGGATAACGGTGAAACCATCATCCTCGGCGGCCTGATTCGCACCAACAAGGCGATTACCAAGAGCGGGGTTCCGGGGCTGCGGGACATCCCGGGCATCGGCTTCCTGTTCGGCAAGACGATTACCTCCGACGTGCGCGTCGAGCTGGTGATGATGCTGTCGCCGCGGATTATCCGCAATCCCGGCGAAAACAACGACGTCATCAGGGAGTACAAGGCCAAGTTCAAGAACCTGGATTTCAGCCAGTTCTGAGCGCGATATGCAGCCCAAAGGGCTGGCCATGCAGCCAGTAAGACGGCGGATGCAGATATCGCCCGCGATTTGAACCCGCCTAAAGCTCGACATATCAGGTGATTCGCGAACATGTGGTTATCCGACGACGGCGGCCATGCCGCCGAGGCTAATCCGGCTCAGCGATAAGAACCGCGTCACAGTCTGATCACTCCACGGCAAGGAAACCTTAGTTAAATCGGGGTTTTAGGCTATATTCAGGTTGTGATTTTGTAACGTCATTTTGGGTATTGATATATGCGAGACTTTCGCAAAACCGGCAGGCGTTACCGATCTCGAAGATTTTAACAGCGACCCGCCGATACACCGGGGCCTTTTCCCACCGAGAAATACGCCAGGTGTCGGCAGATCATTCGCTAAAAACGGCAAATCCATATTGAGCATTCTCAAACTGTTTAAAGGCAAGGCCAAACCTGCCGACCGCTTCGAGCGGCTGCTGAGGCCGCATATCGATACCCTGTATCGGTTAGCGTTTCGCCTGTGCAACTCGCAGGATGACGCCGAAGAACTGGTGCAGTTTTTCCTGACCCGCATTTTTGAAAAAATCGATCAGCTCGAGGACATCGAAAAACCGGCTCCATGGTTATGCCGCGGACTGTACAATCTCTACGTGGACGGCTATCGCAAGTCGGCGCGAGAAATCACGCTCTTCAACCAGGACGAGTTTGACGATGATACCGCGATTCAGGTGGAGACGCCTTTTCAGCAGGCCAGCAATGCGCAATCCCTGGACAGCATCGATTCGGCGCTGCAACAGCTCAACCAGGACCAGCGAGCCGTGGTGTTGCTGCACGACGCCGAGGGATATACACTCGAAGAGCTGTCCGAAATTCTGCAGGTACCCGTGGGAACGCTCAAATCACGCCTGCACCGGGCGAGAAAAATCTTAAAAGACTTGCTGGTGATGGAACCTTTTCCCGAATCTCATCGTTTAACAGGTATCAAGAGGTGAATTCAGTGAACTGCCAGGCAACCAATAATTTATTACAGGACTATATCGACGGCAGGCTGGCAGGCCGCGATAGCGAATTCGTCTCTGCACACCTCGAAGAATGCGCTGCCTGCACGGAAGACTATCAAAACACTCTCAGCGTCATCGAATTACTGAAAGACGTACCCGTACCGCCGGCTTCTGCAGATTTTGCAAGCCGTGCCCTGGCGCGCGCGAGCGACGCCGGCAAGACCTCCCCCGGCAGGCGGCTACCCTATTTCGCCAGCGGTATCGCGGCCAGTTTTCTGGTTGTTTTTATGCTGCTGTCATTGATGATCAACCCGGCTCGTCCAACCGCGCCCGTGGTATTGATCGGCGACCAGCTGCAAACCGTCAAGGTCGCTATCGAATCGGCCCAGGCGGTGGACAGCATCCGCATGACCATCGATGTTTCGGATAACCTGGAGATTTCAGGATACCAGAGCCAGAAGGTGATCAGCTGGAATACCCGTCTCGAAAAAGGCACCAATATCATCGCTTTGCCAATAACGGCGATTGCCCGGGGCGAGGGAGAAATCAATGCGCGCGTCGGCCTGCAGGACAGGGAAAAAGTCTTCACCATCAAGACCCGCTACAAATCTGCCGGCGCCAACGGCAGTGACTACCCGCTGCTGGCCACTGTCCAGCGCGAAAATCGGCAGGTGCAGCCGCAATGAGTAAGATCGCCGCAGTCATTGTATTTTCAATTGCCGCCCTGGTATCAGCGCCGGCTTATGCTTCGCCACCCGAAGAAATTCTCGACGAAATCACCATTCGCGTGATCGATAACGAACACATGTCGATCAACGTCAACGATATCGCGCTGCCGAAAATCGAGGGTGCAGATCGTCCGCGCCCTTCGCAGAACGCCAACGAACGCGCCAGCCAGGGCGCCGAAAATGCAGCAGAGAAGGCTGCCGAGAAAGCCGAGAAAGCCGCAGACAACGCGGCGCAGGCAGCCGATAACGCCGCCGAGGCCAGGGAGAAAGCCGCCGAAGCGGCAGAGCACGGCAAGGGCAAGGGCCATAACAAAAACTGATTGCCTCGATACCGCCCGCGTTGGCCGAGAGGCCGTAGTCGCAGCCGATTCGAAACGCCGCTTACCGTACGATCCACGTCGCGCAAAGTGAACCACGTCTCACTGAAGTACTTTTATCCATGCATATTGTCGGCAATTCATCAATAATCGGCGGATGCGGCGCACTCGATTCGGTTTCCTGTTATTTTTCATCCTGTTGCCGGCGACCCTGACCGCCGCCGCGGCTTCGCCGGCGGCCGACTTCGAAGCCGGAAATCGCGCTTTCATTGAGAAGAATTACCAACAGGCCCTGCAATATTTCAACCAGGCCGCGAGCGCAGGCATGCGCGACGCCCGACTGGACTACAACCTCGGTTCGGTTTATTACCGACTCGGTCAATACGACAGCAGCCGGCATTATTTCGAAAAACTGGTCGACCACCCCAATCTGGGCGGACTGGCTTACTATAACCTCGGCCTGATCGCGCATCGCAGCGGTGATTCGACAGCGGCTATCGAACTGTTCGCGAAATCCGCGCAATCGACTCAGGATGCAAACCTCAAAGCCCTGGCCAACAAGCAAATCGAAACGCTTACGCAACCACGGCAAAAGGACTGGTTCGCCTTCGTATCCGCCACCTATGGCTACGATTCGAATATTACGCTGTTACCGTCGACTGCCGCCTCCGAACAGTCGGGCGATTTCCTGCAAACGCTCGCGCTCGCCGAGTGGACGCTACAGGACAATAAGACCGACAGTATTCACCTCTCGGCAATGTACCTGTCGAGCGACTATATCGACGACAGCGATTTTGACGACGACTCCCTGACCCTCGGCGCCGAATACCGTGACCGCATCGACGACTGGAAGCTTTCATATCTCCTCGAGCTCGCGCAATCGACGTTTTCCGGCGAAGACTACCTGGCCACCACGGGCCTTGTCGTCGGCGCCAAAACCGCGCTTTCCGAGGGCCGAGAGCTGCGCCTGCGGCTGACGCTGGAAGACATATCCGAGCGCTCGAACGAATTTGCTTTTCTCGATGGCATCCGGTCCGCGCTGAGCGCCTCCTACCGGCTCAAGATCAAGCAGCGGGAGTACCGCTTCGAATACGACCTCGAATTCAACGATCGCGAAAACACGGCGACCGAGAGCTTTTCTCCGACCAGGCACCGGGGACGCTTTCGAGTTATCGACCGCATCACCGACAAGGTCGAAATCGGCGCCTGGATCGAATTTCGCGAAAGCGATTACAAGTCAGTGCCGGCGCAGAGCCGCAACGACGAGCGCTGGCGCGTGAGGTTCGAAGGCAAGTACCGGCTCGACCCAACCTGGACCACCCAGGCCGAATTAACCTATACCGACAACGAGTCTTCCGAGGCAAGCTCCGAGTACCACAAGTACCAGCTGCTGGTATCGATCAACGCCTTGTTTTAGCGTAAGACGCGCCCGGGCCCGGTGGCCGGGTGAAAATGCAGTTCCCGGCTTGCAGCGCGCTGGCGCCCTGCCCGTTTTGTTCATCGACTGCGCCCGGGGTCGACCACGACGATGCAAAGCTTCTCTCCAGGCTACAGTTATATCCAGCCCTGAAGTACACGCAGCCTGCCACTCCCGCTGAAGCTGAATACCTGGCTTTAACGCTTGACTTGAATTATTTTGGGAATATAATCCCAAAATAACGATAAGCAGACAATACAGATAAAAGCAGATTCGTAATTAACAGCCTGAATCACCGCTGTGCCGACTGGCATATGTGATTTCAAAAGATAAGGGGATCATCCGGTGCTAGCAATCACATTGCCACGAATTTGGAAGACACTAGCTTCCAGGGATTCGGCGCATTCAGTTACCGCAAAGATCGATAAACCCTTTAACCTGATTCGCTCCTACGCGATTACCAGCCTGATCGTCATGTTAATCATCGGCGGGCTGGCGGCCATGCTGTTCAGCAATTACCTCGCCGACAGCCTGATCCGGCGCGACGCCGTCGTATCGCAGGCCTTTCTACAGAGCCTTACCGAGGTCGAAGGCGGCGCGGACCTGTTTCGCGGGGAAAAGCCGGCCAGCCGTATATCGTCACCGCGGCAGGCCTATGGCCTGCCCGAACTGGTGGATCACATCGCCACCATGCCCGGCGTCGTTCGCGCCAACCTCTATTCGACCAGCGGCAAGCTGCTGTGGTCGACCCAGGCGAACCTGATCGGCAAGCGCTTTGAGGCCAATCACGAATTGGAGACGGCGCTCGCCGGCGCAACCGTGTTCGAACTCAAGGACATCAAACAGGAGCACAAAGCCGAGTACGAAGCGTTTGGCAACGGAGTTTCTCAACTGATAGAAAACTATCTTCCGATATGGGATCTGAAAAACAATAGCGTGGTCGCCGTGGTCGAGATCTATAAGGCGCCGAAATCCCTGTTCGATGCAATAGGCTCGGCACGCAACCTGGTCTGGGTCAGCGTGGCTGGCGCTACACTGTTCCTGTATGCCGCCCTGTTCTGGATTGTCTACCGCGCTAACCGGCTTATCCGCGCCCAGCAATTGCAACTGGTGAAATCCGAAACCCTGGTCGCCGCCGGTGAAATGGCTTCCGCAGTCGCACACAGCATACGCAATCCGCTGGCCGCGATCCGGTTCAGCGCCGAGTTGACAGCCGACTCCAGCACCGATTCCCAGGTACGGGAATCCTCGACCGATATCATCGCCGAAATCGACCGTGTCAACCAGTGGGTTCGTGAACTGCTGGTTTACTGCCGCCCCGAGGGCACGACGGAATTCAATACGGCCTACCTGGATCAGATTCTCAATCACTCCCTGCGGGACCACGAGCAGTTGATCAAACGAAATCGGGTGCAACTGGTTTCAAGCAAGAGTGAACATGTACCCGCCGTTAAGGGCGATCCCGCATTGCTGGGGCAAATGTTCAACAGTATTGTCGCCAACGCGCTGGAGGCCATGCCAGGGGGTGGAACTCTGACTACCCGGATCGTTGCCGACAGGAAGCGGAACGAGGTCGAAATTCTGATTTCGGACAATGGTCACGGCATCCCCAGGGCGCGTCTCGAAACGATGTTCGAAACCTGTTCGACCACGAAAAGCTATGGCCTTGGACTCGGCATGTTACTGGTCAAGCGGATCGTCGATCGCCATGATGGCAGCATCTCGCTCAGCAGCCAGGTGGGTGGCGGAACTACCGCCTTCCTGAGATTTTCGATGGCCTAGTGCGATGACCGAAAATCCCGCCATTACGATTGCCGAGAACGAACCGGTCCCGGCGAAGAAAATGCTTAAAAATCCGACCAACGCGGGTATTTGTATGCGACTTCCTCCATTCATTCCTGTTTTCTCACCCAGGTCGGGCTGGCGTGCAAAATCCCTTAAAATAAATAATGTTTTGACTGCTCAAAATTGGCACAATAGTAGCCACGCCATTCACGGTAGAACAGGGCAAATTGGGTCATATGCCGCGGTCGATACGGGATATGACCCGGTTACGGCGAATCGTAGCTGGTGCCAGCCGGTGGGCTGCCTTCTTAGCCGGTTGATATCATTGCGATATCGGAGAAAAGTCGATGTTTGGCATGGGATATGCTGTTGTAAAGTTAAAGAATCATGGAGATAAGTAAAACAATGCGGCCGAAACAATTACTCGTCGTCGAAGATAACGACATTCTGCGCAAGACACTCGAACGTTACCTGTCCAGCCAGGGCATCAAGGTGACTACCACCCGTACGGTCGCGGGCGCCCGGGGCCTGCTCAGCAACCACAGCTACGATGCATTGCTGGTCGATATCAACCTGCCCGACGACTGCGGCCTCGACCTGGTCGAACCGCCATCCGATTCCGCGATCCCGGTTATCGCGATGACGGCCGAGGATCCCGCGCGTTATAAACAACGCGCCTGCGACGCGGGTGTGGCGGCATTTTTCGAAAAGCCGTTTAGACTGGCAAATATCGCCCGCATACTGAGATGCGTTTTCGCCGGACACCGTTGCCTGCCCTATTGCACCCAGGTACCGAACATAAAACTGATTCCCGACTGCAGCCGATTCTGAAACACCGCAGGCAGCGGCCGGCACTGCGCTTTGCCGGCTTTTAGTGCCGATCTAGCGCCGCCGGAAAAAACCACTGGACATTTTATCGTGGCCCCCCGACATGGTAATCGATGCCCGCCTGCTTGGCCTGATACATATTCCGGTCGGCTACCTTCAATAATCCCTCTTCGCTTTGACTATCCAGCGGATAAATAGCGCCACCGATACTGACGCCAATCTTGCTCGACAGGTCGCCGATGTGAAAAGTTCGTGTCAGGCTCGCCGCTATCCTGGCGGCGTGCTGCTCCAGCCAGTCGACATCGGTCAATCCATCGAGCATCACCACGAATTCGTCTCCACCGAGGCGAGCGACCAGGTCGCTGCCTCTAACCTTCGCCTGCAATCGCTGGGCCACGATTTGCAGCACCTTGTCGCCGACTTCGTGGCCATAATCATCATTGAAGGGCTTGAATTTCTTCAAATCGAGAAATAACAACCCAAACGGTCTCAATTCCGACAAGGCGGCCTGCATTTCGCGCGACAGACGCAAACGATTGCCGATGCCGGTCAGGGCATCGGTCTCGGCCTGGGAGTTTGCCCGCGTTATTTCCGAATGCAATTCACCGCCATCGCGCATTACCGCGACCGAGTATCTTTCACCGTCGAGATCGAGATTCGCGATCGAAATCGAGATCGGAATCTCACTGCCCGATTTATGCAGAGCGCTGAGTAAGGGCCGCGCGCCCATCGAAGTTGGCTTGCCGCGCTTGCGGAACTTCGCCAGATGCACTTCATGCGCGTCCCGGTACTGATGCGGGATAATACAGGTCAACGGCTGTCCCAGAAGTTCGTCGACCGCGTATCCCAATAGTACGTCTACCCCTGGATTGGCGAACGCGATGTGGCCGTCACTATCGACCACGACAATCGCATCGGGCAGAACGTTGAATAGATCGCCCATCACTAATACAGTATCTTTCATGGCTTACCGTCTTTTCTCCCACAACTCTCGGGCGCGACCCGATCTGGAATTGAAAATCATCTACCTAAGCCTTAAGGAATCTCTGCAAAACTCGTCATTGCGAGAAGCGCAGCGACGAAGCAATCTTTAAGTATTTGAAATTCAACATAAAGATTGCTTCGCTACGCTCGCAATGACTCTGCATTTTGAGTTTTGCAGAGATTCCTTAAGGCACTGGTGACTATATAAGCATAAGAGGTTTTACGCCAATCTCAAGCAAGCGGGAACCTGCATCGCCATAGCTCGCCACCGCCCGCCATATCGAA
>CALJQI010000424.1 GCA_937980285.1 uncultured Gammaproteobacteria bacterium
CCGAGGCGTTGCCGTTGAATATCAGCGGCGCCTCGGCGGTACGCGCCACGCTCGCCTTGACCGTCAGCTGCGGCAGGCGAATACCGCAGTCGCGCAGCAAAAAGGTCGACCAGGCGCCGGCCGCGACCAGCACCGTGCCGGTCCTGATCTCGCCATGTTCGGTAACGACGGCGCTCACCCGCCGATTGTGTGTATCGATTTTCTCGACCGCGCAATTCTCCAGGATATCCACCCCGCGTGCGCGCAGGGTCCGTGCCATCGCCTGTACCGCCAGCGATGGCTCGGCGCGCGCGTCGTCCGGGGTGTAGAGCGCGCTGCGCCAGCGCGCCGGGCAGTCGACTACCAGGGCTTCGAGCTGTTTGCGGTTGAGACGGCGGGTTTCCAGTCCGTAACCCGGCGCGAACGACATGAAGCGATCGTGGTTGGCCATTTCGGCGTCGTTTTCGCACAGGTAAAGACTGCCTTCACGACGGAAACCGATGTCGGTTTCGAGTTCGTCCGCTATTTGCTGCCACAGGCGCAGGCTTTCGATGACGATCGGTAACTCGGCCTGGTCGCGGCCCTGCTGCCGGCACCAGCCCCAGTTGCGGCTCGATTGCTCGCCGGCGACGATGCCTTTCTCGCAGACGCTGACGCGCAGGCCCGATTTGTTCAGAAACCACGCCGCGGCGATGCCGGCGATGCCGGCGCCGATGATGACGACATCGGAGGATTCGGGCAGATTGGGTCGGTTGGCGTTCATCGCGGCGGGCCATGCCTGCAAGTGACAGAAAATCGGCTGAATGATACGATGATTCGATCGATTCTGCGTGAGTTTTTCAACCGCAAAAGGAACATTACGCCGTGGAAGCCATCCCCCAGTCGAACAGCATCGGCGCCGAACTGCGAGGCCTCGATTTGACCGCTTCGTTGAGCGATGCGCAGTTCGAACAACTGAACCAGGCATTTCTCGACTACCAGGTTATTTTCTTCCGCGACCAGCAGCTGTCGGCGCAACAGTACAACGACTTTGCCTGCCGCTTCGGCAGGCTTAAGGACTACCTGTTTGCCGACGGCCTCGACGGCTTTCCCTATATAACCGAGATCGTAAAGACCGAAACCGAAACTGAAAGCTTCGGTAGTTTCTGGCACTCTGATTCGGCCTATACCGAGCTGCCGCCGAAGATCACGATGCTGCATGCGAAACAGATCCCACCTCGCGGCGGTGACACCCTGTTCGCCGATATGTATGCCGTCTATGATGATCTGTCGGCGGGGCTGAAGTCGACGCTGGCGTCGCTAAAGGCGATAAACTCCGCCAGTGTGGTGCCGCGGGACGAGGATATTTACCAGGAAGTCAAAAGCAAGAATAGCGGGCAGAGCGAACAGTTTGCGATTCACCCGGTAGTTCGGCTGCATGACGAAACCGGAAAAAAGGCGCTCTATGTCAACAGCATCCACACGCTCAGATTCGACGGTATGAGCCGCGAAGAGAGCCTGCCGT
Organism: uncultured Gammaproteobacteria bacterium; assembly: GCA_937980285.1. GTDB lineage: Bacteria > Pseudomonadota > Gammaproteobacteria. The sequence continues at coordinate 1,484 of CALJQI010000424.1, forward strand.
TGCTCGAGTATCTGTATCAGCAGGTTACGCGCCCGGAGTACAGTTATCGGCTGCAATGGCAGCCACACACGCTGGCGATGTGGGACAACCGCTGTACCCAGCATTACGCGCTGAATGACTATCACGGTTATCGCCGGGTCATGCACCGCATCATCGTCGAGGGCGAGCGGCCGCTATAGCGCCATCGCCAATCAGGTTTTTATCTATATAATCGGGGGCAATCGATATGGCGGGTTACTGGGTAGTCAGGGGTTCCGAGATTCGGGATCAGCAAGCGCCGCGGGACTGGACGAACACCTGGCTGGCCGGATTCAGCAGGCGCTTGAGGCGCAGGTAACGGCTGTTATAGTTCACCACGCTGCAGCGACAATTGACGCCTTGTTATACCGATGGCCAGCACCAAATAAGTCAGCGCCAGCAAGATCGGTAATCCGTGGGAGTCGAAACCGAGCATCGCCCAGCCCCCGGCGACCGAGCCGATCAGCGCGCCGAAGCCCCAGACGATGGCGAACGACGCCGTGCCGTTGACCAGTTCGGCGCCGCTGAAGCGGTTGCCGAGCGAGGCCAGCGATACCGTGTAAACGCCGTAGCCGGCGGTGCCCATTAGTATCAGCAAGGGCCACTTCAGCGTCGAATCGAGTACTATCGGAAACAGCAACAATGTCACCGTAGTCGTCAGCGCGCAGCCGGCCAGCACCCATCTATGGGGAAAACGATCGGCCAGCCAGCCGACCGGAATCTGCAACACCATGTTGCCGAGGATTAGCGCGGTCAGGATATTGGCCGAGGTGGCGATATCGAGGCCGTTCTGAATGGCGTACACCGGGAACAGCGACAGCGTGGCGGCGTCGAAAACGGAAAAGCTGGCCACCGCGAACAGCAGCATCGGCGCCTTCGGCGCAAAATCGAAGACGCCGGAGGGATGGGTTTCCTCGGGCGCGGATTCTGCGTCTTCACGAATAAAAAAGAGCGGAATCGTGCCGATTGCGATCACGCCCGCGCCGAGCGCAAACGGGGTCCAGCCCTCGATGCCGATGAAACTGAGCATCAGCGGGCCGGCGCCGAAACTGGCCGATAAAACGCAGGCGTAAATCGCGACCACCTTGCCGCGATTCCTGTCGCCGGCGGAGCCGACGATCCAGGCTTCGCTCAGCACGAACAGCACCGACATGCTCATGCCCTGGACCAGGCGGATGACGAACCACGCCGCGAGGCTGTCGAAGGCCTTGTAGGAAACCATCACCAGCGCGGTGACGACGGCGGCGGCTATCGCCACGTTGCGCGCGCCGATACGCCTGGCCGCCACCGGGATCGCCGGCGAAAACAGCAATATGCCGAGCGGCATCATCGCCGAATTGATGCCGATCATGTCGCTCGAGACGCCGCGCGATTCGAGAATCAGCGACATCAACGGGTAGCTCATGCCAAAGGAGAAGCCGAACACGGTAATCGCCGAACAGGCGGC